>JAAYXN010000286.1 GCA_012515885.1 Rhodococcus sp. (in: high G+C Gram-positive bacteria) | reverse complement strand
GTGCTTCTCGCACTGGTACTCACTGTGGCGGCAGTACCTGCCTACCGGCTGGCCATCCGCCACAGCGAGACCCCTGCACTACCGAACGAGGTAGCTACCGCTGTCAGTGGACCGGCATCGGATCATCAAGTGAAGGACGCTGCCACTCGATAACCGAACGGTTCATCGCGTGCGCGGTGGCGTTGCGGTGACTGTCCGGCTCAAACGTATCGGCCGCAGCCTCACGCCAATCCCGTTGCCAGGACAGTGGCGGTTCGGTAAGTAGCTGCCGGGGAGTGAGCCAGTCGTACAGATCGCCGTAGGTCATGGTGTGCTGCGCGTCGATGCGGCGCAGAAGCTTGTGCGGGTTGAGCTGGCCGAAACTATCGAGACCCATAGACGCGACGATCTGGCGAGCTGAGTCCACCGTGTGCTTCTGGTACTGGTAGACGCGCTCAATTTTATCGGGGACAACAAGTGCGCGGGCGCGGGCCGGATCCTGGGTAGCGACACCAGTGGGGCAGGCATTGGTGTGGCAGGCCTGCGCTTGGATGCATCCGACCGCGAACATCATTGCGCGAGCGGACAGGGTGAAGTCCGCGCCCTGGCAGATACGTTTGACGATGTCGATGCCGGTAGCGATCTTGCCACTCGCACCGATCTTGATGCGGTCACGCACACCCACGCCGACAAGGGCGTTATGGACAAACATCAACGCCTCAGTCAGGGGCATACCGACGTGGTCTTCGAACTCGACAGGCGCTGCGCCCGTTCCACCCTCAGAGCCGTCAACAATGATGAAGTCGGGGGTGCTGTTGCGGGCCACCATCGCCTTGGCGATGGCCAGGAACTCGCGACGCGAACCAATGCAGATTTTGAAGCCCACCGGCTTGCCGCCACTGAGTTCGCGCAGTTCGTCGATGAAATCGATCAGTTCCAGGGGAGTGGTGAATGTCGAGTGCGCGGGCGGCGAGACCACGGTGGTGCCGATCTCCACACCGCGCGCCTCAGCAACATCGGCGTTGACTTTCGCGCCGGGCAGCAGGCCACCGAGTCCAGGCTTAGCGCCCTGCGAGATCTTCAGATTGATGGCTTTGACCTGATCAAGCTGGGCGCGCTCGGCAAACTTTTCGCCGTCGAAGCGGCCATCTGGTGTGCGGCAGCCGAAATAGCCGGACGCAACCTCCATGATGAGGTCGCCGCCGTACTGGGTGTGATACCTCGATACCGATCCTTCGCCGGTGTCATGAGCGAAGCCGCCGCGGGCCGCGCCGCCGTTGAGGGCGGCGATCGCGTTGCCCGACAGCGAGCCAAAGCTCATCGCGGAGACATTAAGCAGCGCAATGTCATACGGCTTCGAGCACTGCGGTCCACCCAATCGGACGCGCGGAGCCGGGGTATCGGGCTTGGGCTTGGCGCGCAGTGAGTGAGCGACGAACTCGTAGTCGGCGGCGTTGACGTCGCGCTGAGTGCCGAACGGCTCTTCACCGTGATTGCCTTTAGCGCGGTCGTACACCAGATCGCGGGTCTCCCGGTCGAACGGCATTCCATCGGTGTTGGACTCGATGAAGTACTGCCGAACTTCTGGCCGGATGTGTTCGATCCAGAAGCGCATGTGTCCGAGGATCGGATAGTTCCGCGTGATGCTGTGGTGCGTTTGGATCAGGTCGTAGACACCGAGGAAGGACGCGAGGATCACGAGGCATCCCAAGATGGCCAGCCACCACCATTGAGTGCTGATACCGACGGCCAATCCGGCACTTCCCGTAAGAAAAACAGCAAGAACGATCAGTACACGTAACACGTTGCGCCCCATCGTCGTGAGTAGAATTTCAACGGCGGGTGAATTTTACATGCGCTGACGCGACCCGCGAGCCGAGCGTTGCATGCCAGAACGAACAGGGCGCAAAAACGATGCGAAGAAAACGACACAAGGTGGTGTGAACACGGCAAGCGTGTTCACACCACCTTGTAGTGACGTCTGTTTGCAGGCGCTACGCGGCCTGCGACTGGCTGGGGCTATCTGTACCCGCAGCGCTCGCGACCATCCGGGGATCCTGCGCCAAGTGGAAGTGCGGACGCTGGCGGCCAATAAACGAACCGATCCACGACATCACGGTGATGGTGCGGTTACGCATTCCCGTCACGTAGTAGAGGTGGACGGCCAACCATGCCAGCCACGCGATGACGCCGGTCAGCTCGACCTTCGCGACGCGAGTGACAGCGCGGAAGCGATTGATGATCGCCATGCTGCCCTTGTCCAGGTAGCGGAACTCGGTGCCGCGCTCAATCTTTCCGGTGATCGTCTTAGCGACGTGGCGACCACCCTGCATCGCGACCGGCGAGACGCCAGGCAGGTTGTTGAGGTTGGTCATATCGCCGATAGCGAAGACATCGGCGTGGGCGCCAACAGTTAGGTCCGGGTTGACCAGCAGTCGTCCAGCACGGTCCGTCTCGCAGCCGGTGCGTTCAGCAAGAACGCCCGCGAAGTCGTTGGCGCGCACGCCCGCCGACCACACGATCGTCTCCGCGGTAACGCGCTTGCTCATTCCGGTGCTCGGTGCCGACAGCGTCGCGCCGTGCTCGTCAATGTCGGTGACCATCGTGTTGAGAATGACCTCGACGCCAGCCTTCTCCAGCGACGTCTTGGTGTACTCGCTGAGCTTGCCGCCAAATGCTGGCAGAGCCTCGCCGGCGCCGTCGACGAGAGTCACCGTCACCTCGTCCGCGGTGATTCCGCGGTAGGCGCGCTCAAAGTAGCGGTTGGCCAGCTCTTGAATCTGACCCGCCAACTCGACACCGGTGGGGCCCGCGCCGATCACCACAAAGCTGAGCAGATCGCGCCGGCGCTGCGCATCGGTCTCGGTGTGGGCTTCTTCGAAGCAGCGCAGAATCTGGTCGCGAAGCTTCTCGGCGTCCTCGACAGTTTTGAGTGCGTAGGTGACCTTCTCGAACTCGTCGCGGCCAAAGTAGGCCTGGCGTGCACCGGTCGCGGCGATCAGCGACGTGTAGCCGATGGTGTGGACAACACCGTTCGCGACGTAGTCGACCTCGTGGTCGTCAGGGCGGACGTCGATGACGCGGCCCAGACGCACGTCGGCGGTGGGGTACTTGGCGAGAATCGCGCGAACAGGGGGAGCGATCTCCGCGGGCGAGAGGACGCCGGTAGCCACTTGGTATAGCAGCGGCTGGAAGAGATGCTCGGTAGTTTCGGAAATGAGGACGAATCGCTTGCCCGCCTTGCCCAGCTTCTTCGCTGCAGCAAGTGCGCCGAAACCTGAGCCGACGATGACCGTGTCGGTGTTGGTACCGGTACGAGCCTGCACTTCGTTCATTACGACTACCCCTCCGCTGTTACTCATCTGTGTTGCTTTCGATGTATGACAGCAACGGTAGGGACTAGGTGCCCCTGTTAGCCACTTAGCTGGGTGAATCGCAAAAGTATTATCTGGATCGCTCATAAGTAAGATGTCGGCATGGACTTTCGGCAGCTCCGCTACTTCCTCGCGGTCAGCGAAGAACTGAGCTTCTCCCGCGCCGCGCAGCGCTGCTTTATCTCGCAGTCCGCGATCAGCCACCAGGTGACCCGGCTGGAGCAGGAACTGGGCACTTCGCTGTTTGAACGGTCGACGCGCGTCGTGCGGATCACCCCTGCAGGTTCGCGGCTGGTGCCGATCGCTCAGCAGGTGATGAGTCTGGAAGCAAAAGCGTTCGCGGTGGCGCGCGAGCCGCGGAACCGGATTCGGATCGCCGCCAATATGAGCTTCGCGAACCGCAGCCTCGATGCCATCTCACGCGTGCGCGAGCAATACGGCGACATGGACATTGAGTTCGTCATCAAGAGCTTCACCGACCGAATCGACGCCGTCGTCGCTGGTGACGCCGATATCGCCCTAATTCGAGGGAGTGCGGATCGGCCGGGCCTGGAATCAGTGGCGCTTGGCGTCGAAGACTTGATGATTGTGACCTCGCGCGAGCACCCGCTGTCCGCGTTCTCGAAGGTCGAAATCGGGGAGCTAGCCCCCTATCCGCTACTGCTGCCGCCGCGGCAAAGCCAGGTGCTGATTCACTCCGTCGTCGAAAACGCTTTTGAAGAAGTGGGACGGCGCATGCAGTTGGGCCCGGCGGTCGCGCGCGATCACCGGGCCGTACTGGACGTGATTACTAACCCGCGCGCGTGGACGGTGCTGTATCCGTCGAATGCGGGGGATACCCCCAGTAAGGGTTTGCAGTTCATGCACGAAACCCACAATCGGCTGCGCATCCCTGTGTGTGGGGTGGTGCGCACGGGCGGTGCAGCGGTACCGGCGATGGCTGCCGTTATTGAAGCGCTCCGCGAGTCGATAGCGGCTGAAGAGTGAAGTGGCCCAGAACTGAAGTTCAGGTCGAATCGCTGCTCTAGAACTGGATTTCGGGGCGGTCGTGGCGTCCGCTGCCCTTGCCGAGCCAGCGGCCCGGGAGGCGGCCAGCAAGATCACCGAGCGGGCCAACAGCGGCGCTGAGTGTGCCCACCGTTTCCTGAAGCAGCTGCACGCTCTCGCCCATCCGCTCAATGCTCGGAGCCAACGCCGTCAACGTCTCCGACAGCGCCACAATCTGATCCAGCGGGCCGCCCTCAGCCAGAATTCGTTCCAGTGCGCCATCTTCAGCAAGTAGGGATTCGAGGATGCCATCCTCGGCGATCGCGCGATCAACAAGACCGCCCTCCGCTGTCAACCGCTCCAACGCGCCGTCTTCAGCGGTCAACCGCTCCAGAGGGCCATCGGGCGCAGTCAGCCTGTCCAACAATCCGCCGGTAGCGAGGAGACGTTCCAGCGTCCCGTCCTCAGCAAGGACCCGATCTAACGGGCCGCCCTTCGCAAGAACCCGGTCCAATGGTCCGCCAGTTTCTAGGAGACGCTCCAACGTCCCGCCCGTTGCCGTCAAACGATCAACCGGACCACCAGGAGCGAGCAACCTATCGAGCGGGCCACCTGGAGCCAACGCTTGCCCCAGCGGGCGGTCCGTCGACGTCAACGTCGACAACTGGCTCACCAGGCTCCACGGGCCAGCAATCGAGGACGCCGAATGCGACGTTGCAGAACCCGTCGCCGACACTGCCGCACGCACCGTCGACACCGTCAACTCAGCGACCCCCAGCCCCGCCTCAGTGACCGCTAAACCCACGCGGATTGGTGCGGTGAGGAGTGAAGCCAGATTCATCGAGCCCAGGTTCATGTCGCCACTGTAGCCGTTTGGCCACACCGGCGACATGGCGATTTCGCGCCCGTTATGCGTCCCTTACTCGGCGACGAACTGGCCATCTCCCTGTGCCCGCAACGCGTTGCGGATACGCGACGCAGCCTCATCAAGCGACTCAGGTTTGGGTGACGGGTCAGCCTTGCTGATATCGAAATCGCTCATGTCGTAGGCAGGAAAGACATGCAGGTGCAGATGCGGAACCTCCAGGCCAGCGATGAGCAGGCCAGCACGCGGGGCGTCGAACGCGCTGCGGACAGCGCGGCCCACCGTGCGCGCCACATCTGAGACCTTGGCGAACAACTCGCCGTCGACGTCCTGCCACTGATCGACCTCTTGCCGCGGAACGACGAGAGTATGCCCCTGCGTGACCGGCGAAATGGTCAAAAACGCGACAACATCGTCGTCCTTCCACACAAAGCGGCCGGGCAGTTCACCATTGATGATCTTGCTGAAGATGGAAGCCATGCCCAGAGGCTAACCCGTGACGCAGCCGCTTACTCGGCTGAGCGCACGAACTTGCGGCCCGTCAGCTCCGTCGGATCAATGACCACGAAGTTGTATTTCTCGCCCGGCGCCCACGAATGCAGATCCAACTCTTCCGCCTTGGCGATCTCGTCGAAACGAATCAGCGTCCGCGCGCGGCCATGCAGGACGACACTCCATGCTTCCGTGTCACCAACGTGATCGACCTCGAACGCGATGTCCGGGTACACCGTCAGCTCCGCCAACTTGTCGCCCTCGCCGGTGCGGAACACCACGGTGCCCTCACCCAGTGCGTAATTGACTGGGAAAACTTC
>JAAYXN010000285.1 GCA_012515885.1 Rhodococcus sp. (in: high G+C Gram-positive bacteria) | reverse complement strand
GATCCTGCATGACCTGGGCGACCGGCTCGTAGCGCAGCCGCCAGCCTTGAGCTCGCAGCCGCCAGCACAGGTCCGTGTCTTCAGCGACAGTCAACGATTCATCGAAACCGCCGAGAGCGGTGAGCACGTCACAGCGCGCGATCATGGCGGCACCGGGCAGATACGACACCGGCCCCTCAGGGTTGACAGCCGCTTCTTTGCGTCCCAGATCCAGCGAAGATCGGGCGTGCTCGTAGCGTGAGAGCATCCCGACATCAGGGTTCGGACCCACAACGCGCGGCGCGACCAAAGCGACTGCCGGGTCGCTGAAATGCCCGAGCATCAGTTCCATCCAGCCCGTGCACGGATGTACATGCGAATCCAGGAACGCAACGAACGGCGTTGTGACAGAACCAAGTCCAAGGTTTCTCGCCGCCGCATGCCCGAGTCGGTGCTCGTAGCACCGTGACGTGCCGCGTCCCTGACGCCGTTTCCGGAACGGTGACGGGCTGATCAGAGCCATCGTCGACGACCACGACATCACTGGCGCGCAGGGCAGCAAGGAGCCGATGTAGACCGGCGAGATCGTTGCGGACACGAATAACGACGGTGACATCACGCGGGGACGGCGTCGTCATGGGCCGCGGGTTAGCCACCCCGGAATCGAGGAGTTGCCTCGCGAGAGTGGCGCTGTGGGGATCGACAACTTTCAAATAACCGTCGCCGATCAGTGCCGCCGCGCTGGGACCGAGCTCGACGATACGGGTGGGTGACCGGCCGACAAGGACCCGTCCGCCAGAGAAACTGCGCACCATCGGATCGAGCCTGATCCCGAAACCGTCGGGGAGCCGAGCTTGGCGCATTCGCCGATCGTATTCCGATTCAAGCGAATCGGAAGGCATCACCGAAAAATTTTCCTGGTGAATCTCAGATTCTTCGCGGTGCACCCCGACCCGATGCGAGGTGAGCTAGCGCGTGAACAGCCAACTCGCGATTTCGCCAGCGAACCTGACACGAGTTATTAGAGTGTCTTAAGGACGCAGTTCCCCACTGGAAGGCCACGTGGTGACAAACATCGAGACGCCACATAGCTCGCGATCAGCGCTTCTTACCGTGTCTGAAATCGTCCACGAGACCGCAAACGCGCACTCGCTGGTCTTTGAAGTTCCCGCTGATCAGCGAGAGAAGTTCGAGTATCGGCCGGGCCAGTTTCTGACGCTCCGCATTCCCAGTGAGCGCACCGGGTCGGTCGCACGCTGCTATTCGCTGGCGAGTTCGCCGCACACCGATGCCCCCTTGAAAATCACAGTGAAGCGCACGGACGGCGGCTACGGCTCCAATTGGATCTGCGATCACGTTCAGGTAGGCGATGCGATCGAGGTTCTGCCGCCATCAGGCGTCTTTGTCCCGAGCAGTCTCGATGAAGATTTCTTGCTGTTCGCGGCGGGCAGTGGAATCACGCCGATCATGTCGATCGTGGAGTCGGTGCTCCTGGCCGGTGGCGGCAACGTCGTCCTGTTTTACGCCAATCGTGACGAATCTGCGGTCATCTTCGGCGACGCGTTGCGTCAACTCGACCGCCGTTTTCCCGGTCGTCTTACTGTCTTGCACTGGTTCGACGAGGTGCGTGGTTTCCCGAGCGTCGACGATATTTCTGCGTTCAGTGCGCCCTACGCCGACCACGACGCGTTTATGTGCGGGCCGGGCCCGTTCATGGACACCGCGCACAAGGCACTGATCGATCTTGGTGTGCCGCGCGAGCGGGTGCATCGAGAGGTGTTCACATCGCTCTCAGGCGATCCGTTTTGTCTCACCCCCGCTGCGGGTGAGATCACCGGTGATGCCGCCACTGCACACGTCACTCTTGACGGCGAGACTCACGAATTACGTTGGCCTCGTGAACAAAGCCTCGTTGACGTCATGCTGGCTGCGGACCTTGATGTCCCGTACTCATGCCAAGAAGGCGAATGCGGGTCCTGCGCATGCACGGTGGTTGACGGGGAAGTCACCATGCCCGAATCCGACATTCTCGATCCGGAGGACATCGCGGGCGGATACATCCTTGGTTGCCAAGCCAGGCCGATTAGCGACGACGTCGAAATCGAGTTCTAGGAACTGCGGTTTCTGACTTGAATGATCTGCGTCAGCACCGCGAGAACAGGAAGTTCGAGGAGCGGGCCGACAACGAGAGCCACCGCAATGAGCGGCCGATCAGGAAACGCAGCGACGGCGATGGCGAGTGCGATGGGTGAGTTGCGTGCCGTCGACACCATGGTGAGGGTGACTTGTTGATCGCGGGGCAACCGCAGCACGCGGCCGGTCGCGGTGGCAACAAGCGGGGTCACGATGAAGAACGCGAGCAGCGGGAAGATCAGTGTGCCCAGCGTCGAGAGGTGCTCGCGCACGGTATCTGCTTGCCACGCGAACATCGCGAACACTGCCATGTACAGCAGGGGCAGCACCAGATGCGCGGCGGGAGTGAGGATCTTGTCTTGCCGCCACTGGGCGCCTTTGCTGCGTCCGGCAATCCAGCGCAAAAGTGCTGCCACTCCCAGCGGGACGAAGAGAACGAGCAGCACCGACTCGGCGAGTGTCCCCATTCCGACCATCGCCGCCTGCCCGCCGAGGAGCAACACGTAGACCGGCAGTAGGAGTAATTGGAGGATCAAATTGACCGGTAGCAGTGCGGCTGCGATGCCGGTGTGGCCGCGCGCCATCGCGGTGAATACGAGGTACCAGTCGGTGCAGGGTGTGACCAGCAGGAGCAGTAGACCGATCCGTAGATCTGGTTGTCCGCCAAGCAAACCTGCGCCGAGTGCCCACGCGAAGAGTGGGGTGAAGATGAAGTTAAGTACGAGGCTGGCGATGACGAGTGACTTTGCTTGCCGCGCCTCCCCCACGTGTGACGCATCCATTTGCACAAACACTGCCGCCAACATCACAAGGAGCGCGGGCAGAACGACATGTCCAGCGGCGTCACCGACGTCGAAGACCATTCCCACAGCCAGCCCCGCAACAGCCGCTATCGCAACAAAGACACTTTGCAGCCGCTCCCAGATAGACACGCTGCTTATTATCCCCCGCGCGTGCGGGCACACCGTCACGTCGTATCCGTTAGATGAAACCGCTGTGACATTGTCCCCAGCCGTCAGAGGCTGCGGGATCGGCCGTGGAGCGCCCAGCAAGCCAACGCGACTACCTCGTCAGGCAGGCGTCGACTGTTCGAAGGTATCGAGATCAAGCGCAATCTCTACACCCTCCTTTTCCACGACGATGCGCGCATGCACGGCACCAGTCGCGGCCAAGTATTGACGCAACGTCGAGAGCAGCAGATCGTCCCGGTTTTCGATCCTCGATACGGTGCCCTGGTCCGTGTCGAGGATTTTTGCGACTTCAGTCTGGGTCAGATTGCCGGCTTTACGGATATCGGCGAGCCCTTGGGCATAGATCCGGTTGACTTCTGTGCGTTCGGCCGCGTACTGAGCGACGTCGTCAGCGATCAATGGGTCTGTGGCCAGCTTGTCGATACGATCGTTGGCTCGACTAAATCGAGTGCGCCCTGACGGTTCAGCCATCACAGCTCTCCACTTTCTATCTGGAATTTCCATGCACGGATCGCGGCATCAGCGCGTGTGCCGACGCTGTCATAAAACGCGTCACCGATCTTCGACTTGTCACCCGCAAACAGTGCCACCACCACAGTGTTGCTGTT
>JAAYXN010000284.1 GCA_012515885.1 Rhodococcus sp. (in: high G+C Gram-positive bacteria) | reverse complement strand
GCGCGACGCCCCGTGAGGTCGGTACGCGCATCACGCTTAGCGTGGCTGGACGCCGCGCAATCCGGGCACAGTTGGTGATAGAACGCATCGACCTGCGTGTACCGCTGCTTGCAGATATAGCAGGGGCGGGCCTTGATAAGGGTTCCCGCGCTAGCGCCCTGCGCCGTCGACGTCAGGGGGATGCCAGCAGTCTCATCATCGATGCGGTCCGGCGAACCCGTCGCGGTGGCTGACACCACGCGGCGATCCGCCTCGGCGACAGCCTGCCGCGACGCTGAGCGCCGGGCCCTCTTAAATTTCTTGAACATGTGACCGACCGCGTATTTGACGGCCACCGCGTCCGGATGCTCAGCATCAAGCTGCGCCGCCGCGTCCAAAACCCTCTCGAACGCCTCGAAATCTCCCGGAAGGAACGAGGAGTCGCCTGAGACAGGCGAGGAGGCGCCAGCATCTGGCTGGTCGATCAAATGGTCCGTCATGCCGTAGTAACCCTTGACTAAGTGCCTCTCACGAAGAAAGCCCCGGTTCTGGTGAAGAACCGGGGCTTACTCGTCTGTCTCAACTCAGAAATGTGAGCCTGTAGTTACAGGTTCGGTGTCCGAGGGGGGACTTGAACCCCCACGTCCGTTAATAGGACACTAGCACCTCAAGCTAGCGCGTCTGCCATTCCGCCACTCGGACCGGCGCCGTTGTTTCTGGCGCTCCGAAAGATTAACCGATCAGCGCGCTGGGCCCAAATCGCGCCCCCCATTTCGCTATTTTCCCAGGTCACACTGATGTGGCTACTGAGGCGTGTGGGAAACACACGGTGAGCAACTGGCGTCGTAGACGCGCGAGCGCACGGTGGCCGGTGGTAGGAAAGTGATGTGCCCACCAACAATCAGCCACAGCCCAGCCTCGCCGAGTCGGAAGTGGTGGACCTCGTCAGTGCGCTCATCCGCTTCGACACCTCCAACACCGGAGACCTCGCCACCACCAAAGGCGAACGCGAATGCGCCGAATGGGTTGCGCGTCAGCTTGAAGAAGTCGGCTACGAGACCGAATACGTCGAATCCGGGGCGCCTGGACGCGGCAACGTGTTTGCGCGACTCAAAGGAGCAGACCCCACCCGCGGGGCGCTACTGCTGCACGGGCACCTCGACGTCGTTCCCGCGGAACCAGCAGATTGGCGGGTGCACCCCTTCTCCGGCGCTGTCGAAGACGGCTACGTGTGGGGCCGCGGCGCCGTCGATATGAAAGACATGGTCGGGATGATCCTGGCCGTCGCCCGCTCCTTTAAAGCACAGGGCGTCATTCCTCCACGTGACATCGTGTTCGCGTTCGTCGCCGACGAGGAAGCCGGGGGACGGTACGGCTGCCAATGGCTCGTCGAGCATCGCCGCGACCTCTTTGACGGCGTCACCGAGGCGGTAGGAGAAGTGGGCGGATTCTCGCTCACCGTCCCACGCCCCGACGGCACCGAGCGTCGGCTCTACCTCGTCGAAACTGCAGAAAAAGGTCTCGGCTGGATGCGATTGACGGCGCGAGCGAGGGCCGGGCACGGATCGTTCCTGCACCCTGACAACGCCGTCACCATCCTCGCGGCCGCGGTGGCGCGGCTCGGCACCCACCAATTCCCCCTCGTCATGACCGACGCGGTAGCCGAATTCCTTGCCGCCGCTGCCGAAGAAACCGGCCTGGATTTCGATCCGAACTCCCCAGACCTCGACGGCACCCTCGCCAAGCTCGGCAGCATTTCCAACATCATCGGCGCCACCCTGCGCGACACCGCCAACCCCACCATGCTGGCGGCTGGCTACAAGGCCAACGTCATTCCTCAGACTGCCGAAGCTGTCGTGGACTGCCGGGTACTGCCTGGTCGACGCGCCGAGTTTGAAAAGACCGTCGACGAACTCATCGGCCCCGACGTCGAACGTGAATGGATCACCAGCCTCGACTCCTACGAAACGACCTTCGATGGCGACCTCGTTGACGCGATGAACAACGCCATCGTCGCCCACGACCCGCAAGCGCGCACCGTGCCCTACATGCTTTCCGGCGGGACAGATGCGAAAGCTTTTGCCAAACTAGGAATCCGGTGCTTCGGGTTCGCCCCACTGCGCCTGCCGCCCGACCTCGATTTCACCGCGCTGTTTCACGGCGTCGACGAACGGGTACCTGTCGATGCCCTGCTATTTGGTACACGTGTACTCGAACACTTCCTCCGCAATAGCTAGAGCTGAAAGGACGCTCATGACCGCTGACCCGCAGGATTACTACCCATACGCGGCCCTGCCCGAACTGCCGACCTTCGCGCTCACCTCTGAGGACGTCACCAACGGTTCACCACTGAACACGGACCAGGTCAGTGGTATCTATGGCGCTGGCGGACAAGACATTTCACCGCAGCTGACGTGGTCCGGATTCCCCAAGGAAACCAAGAGCTTCGCTGTCACCGTCTTCGATCCCGATGCCCCCACCGCATCCGGTTTTTGGCACTGGGCTGTGGCCAACATTCCGGCAACCATCACCACCCTCGCCTCCGGTGCGGGAGATGAGAACGGTACGGGCCTGCCCGCCGGTTCACTGACATTGCGCAACGACGGCTCACTCGCGCGCTACCTCGGCGCCGCCCCGCCAGAAGGCCACGGACCGCACCGCTACTTCATTGCCGTCCACGCCGTCGACGTCGAGGTACTCGACGGGGTGACTGAGGATTCCACCCCTGCGTTCCTCGGATTCAACCTGTTCTCACACGCCATCGCGCGCGCCGTCATTTACGGCACGCACGAGCGGTAACGCGTGTGCTTCTGCCTGGCGCGCTATGGACGCTGGGCAGAAGCGCCTACCGCGTCGGTGATGGACGCAAAACCGTCAGCGCGCACCAACCGGGCGAGATCTTTGTGCATGCGGCGAGCCCAGAACGGGCCGCCGTAAATGAAGCCGGTGTAGCCCTGAACGAGGGAAGCGCCAGCCCGAATACGCTCATACGCCTGGTCGGCGTTCTCGATGCCGCCCACCGAAATCAGCACCAAGGTGTCGCCCACCCGGTCATGGAGACGCCGCAGAATCTCCAGGGACCGCGCCGCCACTGGGGGGCCGGACAGCCCGCCAGGACCCATCGCAGCGACCTCCGCCGCAGACGTCGCGAGCCCGTCACGACTAATCGTGGTGTTCGTGGCAACAATGCCCGCCAACCCCAACTCGACCGCCAAATCAGCAACCGCATCGACGTCCTCATCAGAAAGATCAGGAGCGATCTTCACCAACACCGGCACCGTCACGACATCAAGAACTGCCTGCAACAGCGGCCGCAGAGACTCAACCGCCTGCAAATCGCGCAGACCCGGAGTATTCGGTGAACTGACATTGACGACGATGAAATCAGCAAGCGGACCAAGAAGCCGCGCACTCGCGGTGTACTCCCCCGGAGCATCCTTGGCCTCGACGACCTTGGTCTTGCCGATATTGGCACCGATCGGAATATCGCCGCGACGACGCCGCAAATTGTTGGCCGCATTGCCCGCGCCGTGGTTATTGAAACCCATCCGGTTCACCAGAGCGCGATCAGCGGGAAGACGGAAAAGCCGCGGCGCCGGGTTGCCCGGTTGAGCCGCCGCCGTCACCGTGCCCACCTCAGCGAAACCCCAGCCGAAAGGCCCCCACGTATCCACGCCGTCGCCGTTCTTATCGAACCCGGCAGCAAGCCCCAGCGGTGCCCGAAAATCGACGCCAAACACGCGGCTCGCCAGCACCGGATCATCAACCACCAGTACCCGCGAAGCCAACGCACGCGTCACCCGGAAACGAGCGATCAGACGCATCGCTGCGAAAGCCAGGTGATGGATACGTTCCGGCGGGACGAGGAAAAACAGGCG
Source organism: Rhodococcus sp. (in: high G+C Gram-positive bacteria) (assembly GCA_012515885.1). Taxonomy (GTDB): domain Bacteria; phylum Actinomycetota; class Actinomycetes; order Mycobacteriales; family Mycobacteriaceae; genus Rhodococcus_F. Next base: position 3,160 of record JAAYXN010000284.1, on the reverse strand, counting down.
CAGAATCAGTGAGTACACGAAAGATCTTCCTAGAGAGCCGGATTGGGGTGTGGTCATCGGGGGCTGGAGGGGAGGCCGCTACGGGAGCGTGGGATCGGGGATGTGATGGGCCGTCTTGCGGCGCTTGAGAAGAATTCGGCGACTGCCGTCCGCATACAAACGCACCCGGGACAACTCCCACCCACCGAACTCAGCCTGGATAGCCAGGCGCATCGCCGCACTGACCCGAGTGACATCGCGGGGCAGACGGAGCGGGATGTATTCAAACTCCTCGCACGAAGACTCCCACCCGGCAGGTAACGCGCGTGACGCCATTAGGGCCTCCCAGTCGGTAAACGCTGCAGTCCGCCTCCCGCCGCCGATCCGATCAGGAGCGTTCCGTTGTCGTTGACAGCGATGGAATTGGGCGCGGCAACCGTACTGAACCGAGCGGCCTCCACGCCAACTCCAGTGGACAAATCGTAGCCGACCACCTCGTTGGTGCCGGGAAGCGTCACCCACAGCAGGTCAGAAGCATTGTCGTACGCCAGCGCGTACGGCTGCTCATCGACAGGGAACCGTTGACGCAGCATCAACACGTCCGTCGAATACACCAACAGCGAACTGCCCAACGTGTCGGTGGCAAGCACACGGCCGTAATGGTCAACGGTGAGCGCTGATGCGCCGCTACCGGCTCGCAGCGCCAGGCCCAAGCTGGCATCCTCCGTATCGATAGCTGTCACTGACGTCTGAGCGCGGTCTAAGGCGGTCAGTCGGTCGCCAGCTACTGCGAGTGCGTCGACTCCGGACAGGCCGGTAATCCGCTGGGTCGGTGCTGAAGGATCAGCGGGATCAAGGACCTCGATGTCGCCGTTCTCCATACCGACAGCGATACGTCCGTCAGCTAACTGCGCCGCCGACAGCGCGTTTCCCTCAACGTCGACAACCTCAAGCTCGCCGGTCGTCAGATCAAGTCGGCTCACAGTGCCGTCGGCGGGCAGCAGCGCGAACCCGTTACCGGTTCCGGACAGCCCCGCCGCGCGGTTCTCCAGCGTCACGGTGCGCGGTGCGTCCACCTCAGGCGACTCGGTGCGCGGTGCGTCCACCTCAGGCGACTCGGTGCGCCGTGCGTCCGCGTCCGGCGATTCGGGGCTGGTTGAAGACTCAGGACTGGCAGTAATGGATTCCGGATTAGTGGATTCCGCCGTAATAGATTCCTTGGAGGCCGGAAGGATCAGGACGCGGTTGCCGTCGTCGACGAGTACTGCCGTGAGCGCTGTCGACGGATCAAAAGCGATCGCGGTAATCGATGTGCCCTCAAGTTCCACCGAACCCGCAGGCGTTACTGACGTGGGCGGTGAACTTGGAATGGTTGCCGGTGCCAGGGACGCGACATCGACTTCTTCTTCACTTGAGGCGCAGCCAGCGAGCAGCCCGGCGACAAGTGCGCCCCCAGCCAACGCCGCAGCAACACGGGTAGCAGCACTCCTACGGGTACTCGGTGCAGGCATTGCCGCTACTCCTCGGTGCATCCACAGCCCGCAAACGGGCGGAGAAATAAGGTGGATGCGCGCGAGGAAATTGTGACTCACCCGCGCCATCCGTGATCACTTCAGTGATACACGATGCCGAAACTGGCGGGGTGCGCCCCTCCCTTGCTCACGCAGAGCCGCCGCAGTCAGTGCTTGCAGATATTTACGCGCTGACGTCGTCGAGAGCGGCGGAGATGGCGGGCGGAAGTTCCAGCTCTTCGGCGACGAGAACGCCGGTGAGTTGGGCGAGATCGCGGGCACCGACGATGGCACTGGCGACAGTGGGTCGATCACGAATCCACGCGAGCGCCACAGCGAGGGGAGAGGTACCCAGTCCATCTGCCGCTGTTGCTACCGCGTCAACGACCCGCACCGCGCTGTCAGTGAGGTAGCTCCGGATGTCTTGGGCGTGGGCATCATCAGCGCCACGCGAATCGGCTGGGGTACCGCCCCGGTATTTGCCGGTCAGCACCCCTCCCGCGAGGGGAACCGCCGCGAACAGACCCACACCGTGATGGGAAGCGGCCGGGATGAGTTCCTCTTCCACGCCGCGTGCGAGAAGCGAATACTCGGCCTGTGTGGCCACCAGCTGCGTCTGACGGCACGATCCGGCCGCTGTCGCCAACTGCCAACCGAGGTAGCCGCGAACACCGGCGTAGCGGACTTTCCCGCTCGTCACGGCGTAATCGAGAGTCTGCGCGACCTCCTCGACCGGGGTGCGTTGGTCCCACGTCGCCACCTGCCAGAGGTCGAGGTAGTCGGTGCCCAGTTCACGGAGCGTGCCTTCAAGCTGGCCGAGGAGCGCGCGGCGAGAGCAATCGACCTGCGAAAAGCCGCCGAAACCAGAAATACCGGCGCTGGAGCTGATGACCAGATCGTGGCGCGGAACAACATCATCGACGAGTTCGGCGAGGATCCGCTGCGCGACGCCCTCACCGTAGGCAGGCGACGTGTCAACGAGCGTGCCACCGGCGTCAGCGAACGCAGCAAGCTGCGCAGCCGCCTCATCGCCGTCAGTACCGCGACCCCAGGACAACGTGCCCAGGCCCAATCGCGACACCCGTAGCCCGCTTGCTCCCACCGTTCTTAGTTCCATAACCGCCTACGCTCGGAGTGTGGACCGGGGCAGAGCCCCAGTTGGTCGTCATTCGAGAGAGTAACGGGCCGTTACCGTACGTGTAGCCAGCCACGCCGGATACCGCGGCCGTACGGGTACCGGTACCGTTGCGCCGGTGAAACGTGTACGTGAGGCGCCAGTTTGGTGTGAATCGGGCATTCCCGACGACGGCAGGAGCGTTGTCTAATGGGTGAAGCAATGACCTGGATTCAGGCAATCGTTTTGGGCGCCGTGCAGGGGTTGACGGAGTTTCTCCCGATCTCATCGTCGGGGCACATGCGCATCGTGTCCGCCATTTTCTTTGGCGACGACGCGGGTGCGTCGTTTACGGCGGTCACGCAGCTCGGCACTGAAGCGGCGGTGCTCGTGTACTTCGCTCGCGATATCGCGCGGATCGTGACGGCCTGGTTCCGGGGCCTGTTCAACCGGGAACACCGCGGCGACCTCGATTACCGCATGGGTTGGTACGTCATCATCGGCACCATCCCGGTCGGTGTACTGGGCTTTTTGTTCAAAGACGAAATTCGTACTG
>JAAYXN010000283.1 GCA_012515885.1 Rhodococcus sp. (in: high G+C Gram-positive bacteria) | reverse complement strand
GGGATTTGTTCAGGCACTCCTCAGCAGCGAGGCACGCCATGCTGAACGAGTCCTCGTCCTCGCCACGGAATCGGCGTTCCTGGACACCGGTGATGGCGGTGAAGTCAAAGCTCGGTGGTGTGGCGAGCTGCCCGATGAGTTCTTCGGTCGTCACTACCCGGGAGGGGAGGTAGGTTCCGATTGACTCGAAACGCGAGAAAATCAAGATAGCTCCTGGAAAAGAGAGGGGAGGTCGAGGTGGGGATATTCGGGCAACAGTGCCAACAGTGACCGAGTGGTTATATGAAATGTCACTCGGAATACACATACAAAGCCCATTTAATCCGCAGGGGAGATCACTTGGCGTGGCCTATGTATGCACTAAAGACCGCATCAGCAGAAGCCATGTATGCCACCCAGGAATCTACACAGATGTACGACAAACGGTAGTCGACTGTGTTCGACACAACAACGCCTCAACATTCGCAAACAACGCAGATTAGACTAGCCGTTAATAGCAGTTACGCAAATGTTTCAACTATCTTCGGAAAGATTTCTAGCCATAAAACTGTGGTTGAAGAAATCTACTGCCCACCTGCGGTTACATACGCTCCAGCAAGCACAAGCCCGATCGCCGACGCGATCTCCTCGGTGTTTTGCCCGGTAGCGAGACGCCTAAGCTGCAATCCAGCCACCATTCCAACAATGGTTGTCACGAGCGCCTCCCTATTGGGAACGTTCAAGGCCTCAAGCACTGCCCTAGCAACCTGGTCATATGCACCAAAGCACTCAATTGCCGCGTCCCTTAACTCCGGATCCCGCCCGGCTTGCACATAAAACTCGAAAGGTGCAATTCGTTCCGCGGTGAAAGCAAGGCTGGTCGCCACTTGATCGACCATTTTTGCGACGTCCGCAGCAGAGGAATACGTCCCGCGAACTTCATCAGCAATTTCGCGTAAACGTTGTTTCTCGTCTTCGACGAATTGAGCGAGTGCGGCCCTGCGGAGCTCTGTCTGTGTTGCGAAGTGGTAGGTGATGGACCCCAGCGAGACTCCAGCCACGGCTGCCAGTCTGCGGTTAGTGATCGCGGCGATGCCTTCGGCACCCGCTATTTCCAGCGCTGCACCGAGAATGCGCTCACGAACACTCTGTCGCTCCACCAATTACCACCATTTCTGAGGCTGCACCTCCTCCCATCCTAGAACGGATTCCAACTGGCTAGCGACGGCGACCAGTAGGGGCTCAGAATTTTCCTGGCCCAGCAGCTGCGCGCCGACCGGCAAACCACTCGGAGTGAAACCGGCCGGCACTGCCACAGCGGGCCACCCCACAACGTTCCACGGGAACGTGTATGGGCAGGCCGCGGTAACAAACCGGTCCGTTTCCCAACCGCCCAATCCGTCAACGCAATCGACGGTGGGGGGCGGTACAGCTGTCGTCGGAGTCAGCACGATGTCGCACTGTCCGAAAACCATCCCGACCTGGCGACGAATCAGCCCTTCAGCGGCCTTAATCGCCGTGAGCGGAAAGCCCTTCACCATTCGCCCGGACCTGGCGTTACGCAGGGTTCGGGGGTCAGCAAGCGCCGGGTCTGGGACGGAGCCGAGTCGGTCAGAAACCTCCGCCATGGCTCGGGCGAAGAAGCTCATTCCCACCAGTGGTCCGTACGAGATTTCGCGAACGGTCACCACATGCCCGATCTCGCGCAGCGCTGCGACAACGCGGTCTACGCCTGCGCGCACCTCATCGTGCAGGGTCGATGAAGGCATAAAGAAGGGGGGTGCCAGCGCGACGCCGATCCGGAGCTTCCCGGGATCGCTACCCACCGCGTCCAGGCAGTTCACCGGGTTCGGCTGGTGCAGGTCGCCCACGTGTGAACCGCTCACGGCATCCAGCAGTAGAGCCGCGTCAGCGACGGTGCGAGCGAGTGGCCCGTACACCGTAAGTCCGTGATAGGACTCTGCTTCCGGCCAGGTTGATACCCGGCCGCGTTGCGGCTTAATACCCACCAGGTTGGTCCACGACGCTGGGATCCGGATCGATCCACCGCCGTCGGAAGCCAAAGCAGCAGGCACGAGACCTGCAGAAACTGCCGCAGCTGATCCGCCGGATGAGCCGCCCACCGTCATGGCCCGGTTCCACGGGTTGCGGGTGTAGCCGTAGGCCGAACTCACTGTGAAGGGCCACTGGCCAAACTCTGGAGCGTTGGTCTTACCAACGATGATCGCGCCCGCGGCGCGCAGTCGCCGCACCACTTCACTATCGCGCGCGACGACAGGGAAATCCCCGGCACACCCGAACGGTGTCGATTCGCCCGCGACATCAACGTCGTCTTTCACGGCGATGGGGACACCCGCGAGTGGCAGTTCGCTCAGCTGCGCGTCGGCATCGAGCCGACGTGCCTCCGCGAGCGCCTCGTCTGCACGAACGACGCGGAATGCGTTGAGGGTTTCTTGACTGTCTTCAATCGCAGTGATCGCTGCCTGCGTGAGGGCTTCTGCTGTAGTCAGGCCGCTACGAACGGCCTCTGCCTGCTGAGCAAGTCCTGAACCGGCATCGATCACGTTCTCGGTACCCATACGCTCTGTCGACGCGCGGTCCATTCGACCTCCCTGTTCGTTCGAACGAACGGTATCACGCACTGGGCATCACGCCAATGGTCAAACGGCCAGTTTGTGCAGCATCCCAAGTGGCAGCTGAACCCTGCTCGACTTCAGCTCGCTGCGCAGCCATAGCGCTTGCATCGTCAGGCTGACTCGCTGCCGCGTGCTCGCCTGCTACGCGGGCCCGATACGCACTGACCTCAGAGGCGATGTCCGCGTCATCCCAACCCAACTCCGGCGCCACCAGCGCTGCGAGCTGCTCGGCGATTTCCACAGCGCCAGAAGACGACTCAAGACCAACATGGGTGCGGCGCACCAGAATGTCGTCCAGGTGCAGTGCACCTTCATGGGTGACGGCGTAGAGAACTTCGGCCCACAGATACTCAGAGCCGGGGATGCGCGACGCCAGCTCTGGGCGCTGCTTCAGCAACTCAGCAATCTCACCGATCGCACTTCCATAGCGACCAAGCAGATGCTCGACCGTAGCAATGTCGATGCCCATCTCGCTCGCCACACGTGTACGCGCCGACCACAATTCGCGGTATCCGCTGGCACCGGACAGTGGGATGGACGCAGTATGCGAAGCCGGGGTTCGTTCACCGAGTCCGGCGACCGCCGCATCGACCGCATCCTGCGCCATCACTCGGTACGTGGTGTATTTGCCGCCAGCAACAGACACCAGCCCCGGAACCGGACTGACCACAATGTGTTCACGCGAAATCTTGGTGGTCTCTCCGCCGCCGCCAGCCGCAGAGTTCGGGACCACCAGCGGACGCAGACCGGAATACACGCCAACGACGTCCGCGCGCGTAATCGGCGTTTGCAGAAGGTTATTGACCTGTTCCAGGATGTAGTCGACGTCGGCGGCGCTCGCTGCCGGATCTTCCAGCTCGTGATGCCACGCGGTGTCCGTAGTTCCGATGACCCAGAACTTTTCGCTCCACGGGCACGGAATGACGAACAGCAAACTCTTCTCAGTCTGAGTGATCACACCCGTCGTGGAATCGATCCGTTCGCGCGGAACAACAATGTGGACGCCCTTAGAAGCCTGCACCTTGAACGGCGGTTCGCCGCCAATCATGCGCTGCAACTTCTCATTCCACGGTCCGGTGGCGTTGATGACCTGGCGGGCCCGAACATCGAACTCAGTGCCCGTTTCGGTATCGAGAACACGCGCACCCACGACACGTTGACCATCACGGAGAAGGTCAACAACCTCCGTGCCACCCGCACACAGTGCACCGTTGTCGGCGGCAGTGCGGGCCAGAGTCATCGCGAACCGGGCATCATCCATCGAGCCCTCGTAGAAGGACACACCACCGCGGACAGCGTCGCGCTTGGCGCCGGGGAAGCGTTCAAGAGTCTTTCGCTTACTGAGATGGCGGTGATGTGACGGGACGCCGCGGCCAGCGCCCAGAACGTCATAGACGCCGACGCCCGCACCCACCCACACCCGGTCGAATCCGCGGCGCTCAAGCGGATACACAAATTCGACAGGTCGGGCCAAGTGCGGGGCCAACGTGTCGAGAATCAAGGAGCGTTCGCGCAGCGCCTCAAACACCAAGCCGAAGTCAAGTTGCTGCAGGTAGCGCAGCCCACCATGCACCAGTTTGGAGGAGCGGCTCGACGTGCCCGACGCGTAGTCGCGGGCCTCCACGAGCCCCACCTTGAGCCCACGAGTGACCGCATCAAGCGCGGCTCCAGCACCCACGACGCCACCGCCAACAACCAGCACGTCAAGTTCACCGGTACGCATCTGCTCAAGCGCGTTGCGCCGCGCATCAGGGCTCAGCCGCGCGCGGGAAAGAACTTCCGGACGTGATGATGCTGAATCACTATGCATGGCTTTAACTTTCGTCGTATCTAGTGGGTCGTTCATGAGGCAGCCGCCGAATAGCTATCGAGGGTGCGACCAATGGCGTCCACCCATCCGCGACGCCCATCCTCGCGGCGCGCGTCATCCCACTGCGGATGCCAACGCCTCGCTTCATGCCAGTTGTCTCGCAGTTCTTCTGTGCTCGACCAGAATCCGACGGCAAGCCCAGCCGCGTAGGCAGCGCCAAGGGCCGAGGTTTCCGACACCACCGGACGGCTCACCGGAACACCGAGCACGTCCGCCTGAATCTGCATGCACAGTTCGTTCGCCGTGACTCCGCCGTCGACACGCAACACAGCGAGGGGCACGCCGGAGTCCTGGGTCATGGCCTCCACGACATCGCGGCTTTGATGACAAATGGCTTCCAGGGTGGCGCGGGCAATGTGTCCGCTGCTGTTGAACCTGGTTAAGCCAATAATGGCGCCGCGCGCGTCGGGACGCCAGTGCGGGGCGAACAGCCCGGAGAACGCCGGCACAAAGTAGACGCCGCCGTTGTCGTCGACCTTGGAAGCGAGAACTTCACTGTGCGCGGCGTCGACGATGATGCCCAGCTGGTCACGCAGCCACTGGATCGCGGAGCCGGTGACGGCGATCGATCCTTCCAGTGCGTAGACGGGGGCGTCGTCGCCGAGTTGGTAGCAGACAGTGGTGAGCAGCCCGTGCTCCGAACGCACGATCGCGTCGCCGGTGTTGAGCAGCAGGAAGTTACCCGTCCCGTAGGTGTTTTTTGCTTCCCCCGGGGCGAAACATACCTGGCCGATCATCGCGGCCTGCTGATCGCCGACGGCGGCGCAGATCTGCACTTCACGCCCGAACGGACCATCGCTGCGGGTGCTGCCGTAGCCCTGCGCATGTGAGGACGAAAGTATCTGGGGCAGCATTGCTTTCGGAACATCAAACAGCGCGAGCAGGTCGTCGTCCCAGCTGAGGGTTTCCAGATTCATCAGCATCGTGCGGCTGGCGTTGGTGACATCGGTGACGTGACGGCCACCGTCAATCCCGCCGGTCAGGTTCCACACCAACCAGCTATCCATCGTTCCAAAGAGGGCATCTCCGCGTTCGGCGGCCGCGCGAGCACCCTCAACGTTGTCGAGAATCCAACGGACCTTCATCGCCGAAAAGTACGCGGCGGGCGGCAACCCCGTGCGGTGACGGATGAGGTCAGCGGCGACGTCGTCGAGAGCATCGATCATTGCCTGCGTGCGCGTGTCCTGCCAGACGATCGCGTTGTAGAGCGGCTTACCGGTATGGCGGCCCCACACCACGGTCGTTTCACGCTGGTTGGTGACCCCCAACGCGGCCAGGTCATCAAGCGACCAGCTGTCCCCGCAGGCCGCGTCGATAACCTCGCAGGTGCGTTCCCAAATCTCGATCGGATCATGCTCCACCCAGCCCGGTGCGGGCAGGATTTGGGTGTGCTCGGCCTGGCCTCGGGCGATTTCGACGCCGGAATGATCGAACACCATGAATCGAGAGCTCGTCGTGCCCTGGTCGATTGCCCCGACCACCTGTGACTGCACGTTTCAACCCCTCTCGATCGGCCGTGTTTTCGACCTTCTGCGTGTGGCATCCGCGGTGCGAACGGCCGTCGCGCTCGACGTACGGGCGCACCGGTGGACGCTAAGACCATCCCCACGACCCAGCAACGGCATGCGTTCGACAATGTCGAACAACCTATGCGTTTTCGCTGTTAGAGTGGATGCGTGCCCGGTCCAATTCAGTCGATTGAACGCGCCGCAGCCATCCTGTCCATCCTCAGCCAAGCCCCTTACGACGTGGGCGTCAGCGAGGTTGCGGGCGCTCTCGGGCTCCCCAAAGGCACCGCGCACGGGTTGCTGCAGACGCTGGTCCTCGTCGGATTTGCCACGCAATCCAGCGACGGCCGCTACCGGCTCGGCCATCTACCCAGCTCACACGCCCAAGCCCTCGACCCGAACGTCCTGCGGTCGCGAGCGATGACCTGGGCAGACGGACTCGTCTCACACACCGGGTTATCTGCGCGCATGGTCGCGCTTGAGGACGGAAAAGCCACCGTGATTCACCACGTCTTTCGCCCCCGCGATCCCGCACTCACACTGCGTCTGGGCGTACAACTGCCCCTTCACGCGACCGCCGTGGGGAAAACCCTGCTTGCGTTCACCCCCGGCCTCACCGAAGAACTCACCGCCTCTGAGCTGGTCACCTACACTTCCCGCACCATCACCAGTACGCGCGAACTCACCACCGAACTTGCCGCCATCCGCACCCGCGGCTGGGCTCTCGACCGCGGCGAGTTCCGCGCCGACCGTGCATCCATATCCGCACCCATCCGCGATCGCGGGGGACGTGTCGTCGGAGCTATCGCGGTCGTAGGAACAATCGACGCCGTCACCTCACGCAGCGGTGACCCCGGCGGCGGTTCATGGACTGCGCCCGATCCTGTCCTCACGCGGCGAGTGTGCGACGCGGCGCACTCAATCAGCGTCGAACTCGGTGCCTCATGAGCGCCAGATACGTCATGGCCATCGACCAGGGCACCACCAGCACCCGCTGCATGATCTTCGATCGACAAGGACGCGTCGTCGCGCTCTCCCAGAGCGAGCACCGGCAAAAGTTTCCGCACTCCGGGTGGGTCGAGCACGATGCGTCCGAGATTTGGCGCAATGTGTGCCGGACCATGGCCGGGGCCCTGCGCCGATCGGGTCTGGCTGCACGCCAGATCGCGGCACTCGGCATCGCCAACCAGCGCGAAACCACCGTGCTGTGGGACCGCCATACCGGCATCCCCGTCGGCCCCGCCATCGTCTGGCAAGACACCCGCACCGAACCTCTCGTTACCGAACTCAGTGGGCGCCGCGAATCAGCGCGTATCTCGCGGCTATGCGGACTGCCGATCGCGGCATACTTCGCGGCGCCGCGCATCCGCTGGATGCTCGACACCCAACCTGGCCTGCGTGAACGTGCCGAACGCGGCGACGTGCTGTTCGTGACGATGGAAAGCTGGTTGATGTGGAACCTGACCGGCGGGGTCGACGGAGGCCGTCACGTCACCGATGTCACCAACGCCGGACGCACCATGCTCATGTGCCTCGACACCCTCAACTGGCATGACGAACTACTGCGCTTCTTCGATATACCCGCCGCCATGCTTCCCGAAATCCGTTCCAACGGAGAATATTTCGGAACCACCGTCAGCACCCCCGCCGATATTCCCATCTATGCAGCCCTCGGCGATCAACAGGCAGCACTGTTTGGACAGACCTGCTTTTCCCCCGGCGACACCAAATGCACCTACGGCACCGGCGGGTTCCTCCTGATGAACACCGGCACCGAACCCGTCCACTCGTCCCATGGCCTGCTCACCACTGTCGGATTCAAAATCGGTGATGCCCCAGCTCGTTACGCCCTCGAAGGCTCCATCGCGGTTACCGGATCACTGGTGCAGTGGGTGCGCGATCAAATCGGGATTATCAGCGCCACACCCGAAGTGGAAACCCTCGCCCGGACCGTCCCCGACAGCGGTGGCTGCGTCGTCGTCCCCGCATTTTCTGGGCTCTTCGCGCCAAGGTGGCGGGCCGAAGCGCGAGGCATCATCACCGGCCTGACCTCATACATCCACCGCGGCCACCTCGCCCGCGCCGTCCTCGACGCCACCGCCTGGCAAACCCGTGAGGTAGTGGACGCGATGAACGCCGACTTCAGCGGACCACTGATGAGGCCCATGACGCAACTGCGCGTCGACGGCGGAATGACGTCGAACAACCTGCTCATGCAGTTGATCTCCGATGCCCTCGGCGTCCCCGTCGTCCGCCCCCTCGTATCCGAATCGGTGGCCCGTGGCGCCGCCTATGCCGCCGGTCTTGCTGCCGGATTCTGGCCGGATATGCAGGGGCTACGCAGCAATTGGCATCGCGCTGGTCAGTGGAATCCCGCAGTGGACGACGACGCCCGCGAGGCGGCGTACCAGCAGTGGCGGCATGCCGTCGCCCTCACCTACAGCGAAGGTTAGGCGCTGGCCATCACACAAAGCTTCACCTGCACTAACACCACGGTATACTGTTAGTAACTGTTAGGAGGCCGCGGTGATGACCAGTATGGAAGACCGCTATCTCGCTGGTGACCTCGATTTTGAGGCAGCAGCGGCGGATGCCCTAGGCACCGCTGCCGTGGACCGGCAGCTGCTTGTGCCCATCCTGCACGCCCTCAAAGAGGCCACCCACCCTGTCTCCGAACTCAGTGCGCACGACGCCGCGCTGCTGCGCGACGGTGGTCTCGAAGAATCACCGATCGCCGTGGCCGCTGCGGTCGCGGACCAGCAGGTGCGTATGGCCAGGCTGCTCGACACGGCACTGACCGTGGACGAAGTCGCGGGACTTCTCGGGGTGTCGTCGTCGCGAGTGCGCCAGCGTGTGGGGGACCGTAGCCTGTGGTCGCTCAAGCGGTCGCACCGATTACTTTTTCCCGCAATACAATTCACCTCGACCAGCCAGGTGCCTGGCATCGATTCGATCTTGACGGCACTGCCGTCCGACCTGCATCCTCTGTCAGTGCTTGGGCTATTAACTACTCCGCAATCGCAGCTGCGACTGGCAGGAAATGAGCTGTCGATTATCGACTGGCTCACTGCCGGTGGGGACACGTCCCTCGCACTCGACGTTGTTGCCGCGTACCTCGGGGCCTAGCCAGCACCGATGCCCTCTACCCTTCCACCCCCGCGGGGTGTTGATGCGCTCCGCGATGCCGGAATCACCGACGACGAGTACTTCACTGTTGACGTCGACGCGCTGACGTGGCGTGTGCACCGCACGGTCGGCGAGCATGTTGTTGCCTGGAACAGGCTCCGTACGTATGGTCCGCTGCTGCGTTTTGATCCGCACCCGCGGCCGGTTCGTGATCATCCGCACTATGGCGTCTGGTACGGCGCTGGCGATATTCCGGGTGCTCTGGCGGAGGTTTTTCAGACGTCGCGCACGATCGATCGCACTGCTGGTGCGCCGTACGTGACGGGGCTGCATTTCACCCGGCCGTTGGCGTTGCTTGATATCGGCGGTTTTGGGGTTGGTCGTTGGCCGACGCGGGTGGGCGGCAACTTTGCGTTGGCCACGGCCCCGCATAGCGTGACGCAGCAGTGGGCGCGCACTATCCGCGCTGCCTATCCCAATCTTGATGGGATTGTTTATCGCGGAAGGTTTTCCGGTGCGCAGTGCGTGGCTTTGCTTCCGCCGACAGCTGATGCCTTTCCGGAAACCCCAGCACTGTCGCTACCGCTGGACCATCCCGGTCTCATTTCCCGCCTAGCCGAGGCGGCTGGCCGCCTCGGCTACTCCCTTGTCTGACGCTACTTGCGGCCTACAAGACCGACGAGGGTCGGCATCTTGCGGGTGGGGCGGGCAGGGGCACGCGAGACCGTGCTGGCCACCGCCTGCAACTCCGCCACATCGGTGATCTTCTCCCGAACCCGGCCGTTGCGGACACCGCGAGCACGTTCAGCTTCATCGATGACACGCCATCCGGCGCGGTCAATCACCTCCGCGCCGCGCTGCTGCACGAGCCGATCCAGATCGCGGTCACCACGGCGAGGCGTCGACAAAAGACCCGCATTAAAGTCATCTACCAGGTGGTTGACGGTCTTTTGCGCACACGACTTGTTTGTACCGATAAACCCGGTTGGCCCGCGCTTAATCCACCCGGTGACATAGGCACTCGGTGTGATGCTGCCGCCTGGGCTATCGAGAACCCGCCCATCATCGTTGGGGATGATTCCAGCCGTATCATCGAATGGCACGCCCTCGATCGGAACCCCGCGATATCCGATCGACGTGAGAACCAGACCTGTCGGGACCACTTCATTTGCGTCAGTGGGCGTGACGCGCACCGAGCCGTCACTGTCCGTCACGAACTCGTTGCGCACAAACTCGACGCCCGTAACATTTTCTGTACCAACGATTTTCGTTGGTGACATCAGATAGCGGAAGACGATGCGCTTGCGTCCGGTGATGGGAGCGGGACGCTCACGGACCTGTTCGAGTTGCCGCAGCTTCTGCTCAACTGAATGCGGAAGCTGGCCGCTATCAACAAGACTCTGCGTCTGCGGATCGAGCTGCGCCTCATCCGAATCGACAACAACATCGATATTCGGAGCTTCCAGAAGTCCCGCGAACTCAGGCACCGTGAAAGCTGACTGCGCGAACCCGCGGCGGGCAACCACCACAACCTCTTCAACCTTGCTGGCCCGCAACGCATTCAACGCTTGAGTAGAAATATCGGACTCAGCCAGACGGTCCGGGTCTGCGGTGAGAATGCGCGCGACATCGAGGGCAACATTGCCGTTGCCGATGATGACGACACGCTTCTGCGACAGGTCGAAAACGTCGTTAGCGTGGTCGGGATGGCCGTTGTACCACGCCACGAAATTGGTGGCCGATGTGCTGCCAGGCAGGTTTTCACCATCAATGCCCAGCTTGCGGTCACTGGAAGCACCCACCGCGTAGATCACCGCATGGTGGTGATCCAACAACTCGTCGTGGCTGAGATGCTTGCCGATTTCCACACCCAGGTAGTACTCGAAACCTGACTGAGCTGCGATCACCTCGTAGAGCTTGCTGACCTGCTTCGTCTTCTGGTGATCGGGAGCCACACCGGCACGGACCAAGCCATGCGGCACCGGAAGCCGGTCAAACACGTTGACCTTGACGTCCGGCTGCGTCAGCAACTCGTCAGCGGCATACATCGCTGCCGGGCCTGAACCGATGATCGCTACCCGCAGCGGCTCTCGGTCACGATTAACTTCTGGAGCTGCCTTGAACTTCGCCAACGCCGGCCGACGATCCGTACCACCAATCTTGGCACGTGAGAGATCCTCGTTCTTGTAGTAATCGGCGTTGATCTGCAGAAAGACCTGCTGCGACTCGGCCAGCTTCTTCTCCGGCACGATCGCGTCCACAGGGCACGCCGAGACACACGCCCCACAGTCGACGCATGCTGCCGGGTCAATGTGCAGCATCTCGGCGGTGAGGAATTCCGGCTCATCCGGGGTGGGATGGATGCAGTTGACCGGGCAGGCGTAGACGCAGGAGGC
>JAAYXN010000282.1 GCA_012515885.1 Rhodococcus sp. (in: high G+C Gram-positive bacteria) | reverse complement strand
GGCGCTGGTGACCACGTTCAACATGGCCTCGTCGTCACCAAGGCGCCACTGCCCGTAGCTTTCGCCCAGGTCGCTATTGAGATCGATGCTTGTCACGCCACTGATCGTAGGCGCAGTTACCAGGGCTTATCGCGTGAGAACGAAAGTCCCGGAGTTGCCGCCATTGATGTAGATCGTTCCGTGGTAAGAACCGTCCGCTTGACGGGTCATGTGGTCTTCAATGAACGGCAGGCCAGACGGACCGTAATTGATGACGGTGTCGCCGTTGGGTGCGACGGTGTAGCTGCCGGGAACACCGACAAGTCCGTACTCGAAATTGTTGGTGACGACGCCGTCGTGGAAGTTCTTTCCCTTCCAGATCGCGTTTCCGCCGGGCACGTCAGTGGTGCCCGAGTAAGTGCCTTCTGGTGGCGGTACTGGCTGTGCGGATGCTGCGCCGACGCCGACTGCCCAGGCGCCAGCTGTGAGTCCCGCGACGACTAAACCGGTGGTGATTGCACGGCGCATAATGAATTCCCTTCGTTGCCCCGCCCCACCTGCAAACGTACGCGCGCAGGCTAGGGGGCGACGTCGACAGGAACGACGCGACGCCCATGATTGCCGCGTCGTGAGCGTCCTACCAGGCGACATATCAAGTAGATGACGAAAGAGATGCCCGTGACGAAACTGGACACGGGGACGCCTGGGGCGAGGGAAATCAGGATGCCGCCGACGGCTGCGATTTCGGCGAACACTACCGCGAGCACCGTCGATTTGAGGGGGCTTGCGGTGAGGTAGGCCGCGGCTGCTGCGGGGGTAATCAGCAGTGCCATGACGAGGAGGGCGCCGACGATTTGCACACCGAGTGCGGCGGTAATGCCGACGAGGACGGCGAAGATGACGGACAGTGCCCGCACCGGGACTCCCCGTGAGGCGGCGACGTCGGGGTCGGTGCTGGCGAACAGTAGTGGACGGTAAATGAACGCCATGACAGCGAGCACGACCGCCGCGCACAAGGCGAGCAGTTGTAGGCCGGTGCTTCCCGGAGCGACGACCTGGCCGATCAGCAGCGAGAAGCTTGTCCCAGTTCGACCGTCGTAGGCCCATAGGAACAGCACCGATAGCCCCAAACCGAACGCCATGATCACGCCGATCACTGAGTCGCGGTCGCGTGCTTTGGTGCCGAGGATGCCGAAGAGGACGGCGGCGATCACCGATCCGGCGACCGCACCGAGCCCGACGCTGACTCCGAGAAGTAGTCCCGCGGATGCACCCGTCAATGACAGCTCGCTGGTCCCGTGTACGGCGAATGACATTTGACGGCTCACGATGATTGGGCCGATCACTCCGGCCAGCAGGCCAAGTACGGCTCCGGCTATCAGCGCCTGCTGCACGAAGTCGTATTGCAGCAGGTTCCAGGTTTCCTGGAAATCGAACATGCGCGACATGGCGTCGGCGAACTTGCCGTTCATGACTGCGTCTCGTGATCGTCGTCGCCGTGCGCTCCGATATGCAGGGCGTCAATGGCGTCGCCGGTTCCGACGACGATGATCCGTCCGCGCACGTGTAGCACTTCGACGTCGGTGCCGTACAGCTCAGAAAGCACTTCTGACGTCATTACTTCGTGCGGGGTCCCGATCCGGAATTTGCCGTCGACGAGGTATAGGACGCGATCGACCATCGGCAGGATCGGGTTGATTTCGTGGGTGACAAACAGGACGGCGGTGTTGTGGGTGCGTCGACGTTTGTCGATGAGCGCTGAAACAAGCTGTTGGTTCGCCAGGTCCAGACTCAGTAGGGGCTCGTCGCAGAGCAGTACCTGCGGGTCGCCGACGAGCGCTTGCGCGATGCGAAGTCGCTGCTGCTCGCCGCCAGACATTGTGCCGATCGGCGCGTCCGCGAACTTTTGTGCGCTGACCTGAGCAATCGCATCGTCGACGACGGCGCTGCGCTGCGCACGGTGGCGCAGGCCGATACCCCATTTGTGGCCGTCGACGCCGAGGCCCACCAGATCGCGTCCGCGTAGCGGCAACCCGGCGTCGAGCGATTTTTGCTGGGGGACGTAGCCGACGTGGGAGCTGGCTTCGCGTACCGGGGCGCCCGCAATCCGAGCTTGGCCTGCGGTCAAGTTCAGTTGACCAAGCAGAACCTTGAGGAGTGATGTTTTGCCGGAACCGTTGGGGCCCAGGACGGCTATGAACTCGCCCGGCTCCACCGTGATATCTAATCCGTCCCACAGGACGCGATCACCGAACGCGAGCTCCGCGCCGGACAGTTCCACCGCAGCGGTACCGCCCGCTGATGCTGGCGTGCTCACAGACGTGTTTTCTCCTGCTACTACTGCGGTGCCGCGAGCGCGTCAGCGAGAGCCTGCGCGGTACGGGTCTGCCACTGAATGTAGTCCAGTCCTTCCGGGAGGGTCTCGGTAATCTCGACGACCGGAATGTTCGCGGCCTCGGCGGTGGACCGGATGTCCTGGGTGACGCGGTCTTGAGTTTGGGTGTTGAAGACGAGGATCTGAACCTGGTGGTCGGTCAGGAGTGCGCGGGTCGCGGCGATCGCGGCAGGTGCCGGATCGGTTTCGTTCTCGATGGCCCGCAGGAAATCGGGCGGGGTGAGATCGCGGAGTGCGGCAGCGTCGAGGAGATACTGCGCGACAGGTTCGGTCTGTGCGACGGGAGCATCAACGTGTGATGCGGCAATACCGTCGACGATCGCGGTGACACCGGCAAGCTCGTCGGTGAAGGTGGTGGCGTTGGCGCGGTAGGAGTCCGCGTTACTCGGATCGAGTTCGGCTAGCTCGTCAGCAACGGCTTGCGCGACCGCAGCAACGGTGAGGTAGTCGTACCAGACGTGCTCGTTGACGGAGCCGTGGCTGTGCCCATGATCGTGGTCGTGACTATGGCCGTGGTCATGATCGTGGCCGTCAGCTTCGCCGTGCTCGTCTTCAAATAATGCAAACGCGGAGACGACGGCGCGGTCATCGCTATCGGAGTCGAGGACGTTGTCGACGAACTGGTCGTAGCCGCCGCCGTTGTAGACGATGAGGGAAGCGCTGGAAATCTTCGCGGCATCGGACGGGCTCACTTCAAAGGAGTGGGGGTCCGCGGAGGCTTCGGTGATGATGGAGGTGACTTCGACGTGGTCGCCGGCGACGGCCTGCGCGACACTGCCCCACACGTTGGTGGAGGCGACGACGGTCAGCTCGTCCGAGCCGGGATTGCTTCCGCAGGCAGTGAGGGTCAGAGCGGCAGCCACGGACAGTCCGGCGATCCCGGCGAGAGTGCGGCGGGGGCGGAAAGTGGGCACGGCTAACTCCTGAAGATCGGCGACGAACACGCTGTTGGTAATGATTACCAGTGCATATTGTAGAGGAAAAGAGCAGCGTGATCGGCCGTGGGGGACGGTCCGACTGGTAGGCGCACACGCGCAACCGATAGTGTCCGAATATGTCCAGGTCACGTCATCCCCGCCGCACCGCCACGCTGGCATCACTAGCGGCTGAACTGGGCGTCTCTCGAACTACCGTCTCCAACGCCTACAACCGCCCGGACCAATTATCCGCTGAACTGCGTGAACGTGTCCTTTCGGCCGCCAAACGCCGGGGATACCCGGGGCCGGATCCGGTCGCGCGATCGCTGCGCACCCGCAAAGCAGGCGCCGTTGGACTGCTGCTGACCGAGGATTTGAGCTATTCGTTTCGCGACCCCGCCGCGATGAGCTTCCTCGCTGGCTTAGCCGAATCCTGCGAGGTTGCCGGAGAGGGACTGCTGCTGATTCCGGCCGGGCCAGGTGCCGGAGGCTCGGACGCGGCAGCGGTAGTGCATCAAGCTGCCGTCGACGGCTTCGTCGTGTATTCGGTTGCCGACGACGACCCGTATCTTGCTGCCGTCTGTGAGCGTCACCTACCGATCGTGGTGTGTGATCAGCCGCGCGGAATCGCCGACGCTGCACTGATTGTCATTGACGACCATGCGGCTACAGGCAAGGTCACCGAGTATCTCCTCGGGTTGGGGCACAAGCATTTTGGTGTTCTTGCAATGCGACTTGGACGCGAACGCGCGGACGGGGTGGCAGCTGAGGATCGGTTGCGGTCGCCGCATTTTCATGTTCAGCGTGAACGCATCGCCGGTGTGCAGGACGCATTGTCGGCGGCGAATTTGCCTGCGGCCACGGTGATTGAGCGTTTCGATCACACTGTTGCTGCGGGTGCGTCAGCTGCCGCGCAGGCCCTGTCGATCAATCCGCAGATTACAGCCCTGGTGTGTACGTCGGATGTGTTGGCGCTGGGCGCTCTTGACCATGCCCAGCAGGCAGGTATTGACGTTCCCGGTCGGTTGTCGATCACCGGTTTCGATGGCGTCGACGCAGCGCTGCGCGCCGGGTTGACGACGGTGCGTCAACCGCAGGAGGAGAAGGGCCGCCGCGCCGGCGCCCTACTCACCTCGTCTGCCCAATCCGGTGTCGCTACCACTGAAACTCTCGATACCGACCTCGTCGTCGGGACTACAACGGGCCCCGCGACCGTCGTTCCCGCGTCGTAAAAACACCCCGCGCTAGCGGGGATAATGTCACAGCGGTTTCATCTAACGGATACGCCGTGACGGTGTGCCCACGCCGTCTGGGTGTTTACGCCAAGAGCTGGGCGCAGCGCAGGAGGCCGAGGTGGCTGTAGGCCTGCGGATGGTTACCCAAAGAACGTTCAGCGACGGGGTCATACTCTTCGCTGAGCAGCCCGGTGGGGCCAGCAGCATCCACCAACTGCGCGAACAGCGCTTCGGCTTGAGAGCGCGCACCCACCAGCAGGTATGCCTCAACTAGCCATGCTGCACACAGGTGGAAACCGCCCTCGACGCCCGGCAGTCCATCGTCATGGTGATAGCGGTACACCGTTGAACCACTGCGCAATTCGCGTTCAGTGGCCACGACCGTGGCGTGGAAACGCTCATCACTAGGATCAATGAGCCCGGACAAACCGATGTGTAGCGTCGCCGCATCCAGGTCGGTGCCGTCATAGGCGGCTGTGTAAGACCGGGCCTCTTCCTTCCAGCCGCGTTCGAGAACTTCAGTACGGATCTCATCGCGCAGCGATGGCCACGACTCATCAATCTTGCGGCCAAAACGCTTCGCCAGATCAATAGCGCGGTCGACAGTCACCCACCCCATCACCTTCGAATACACGTGGTGACGTGGGTTGTCGCGGATCTCCCAAATGCCGTGGTCTGGTTCAAACCAACGTCGCTGCACTGCCTCGACCATCGCGCACACCAGCTCCCAATCGCGGTCGCTCAGCGCAGACTCGCCAGCGCTGACGCCCTTCTTTTCGCGGGCGTTGGCGAGGTCAGCAATCAGTTCCACAATGGGGCCGAACACGTCGAGCTGCACCTGCTGGTTGGCTGCGTTACCCACACGCACCGGACGCGAACCCGCGTAACCGGGCAGCGAATCGAGGACGGCTTCGGGCGGAAGCGTTGTGCCCCACAGCGTGTAGAGCGGGTGCAGACGTTCGGGGCCGGGCAGTGTTTCGAGGACCTCATGCACCCAGTCGAGGTAGTCCTCGGCCTCGCCGAGAGAGCCCAAGCTGACCAGGGCGGACGCTGTCAACGCCGCGTCACGCAGCCAGCAGTAGCGGTAATCCCAGTTACGCACTCCGCCGATTTCTTCAGGCAGGGACGTGGTGGCAGCGGCCATAATCGATCCGGAGTCAGCGTGCACCAGACCTTTGAGCGTCAACGCCGATCGCTTCATCAGATCGGGTTTGAGGGCGGGCAGTTCCAGTCCGGATGCCCACTGTGACCAGTAGTCTTCGGCTGCCGAACGACGCTCCGCTTCCGGCACCTGCGAAGGGTTCAAATCGTCGGTGCCGCAGCGCAGTTCAAGAACAATGTCGCCTTGAGCGGGTTCGACGGTGGCGTGCGCGGTCTGCTGGTTGCCGTCGGTGGTGATATTCCACTGCACGCCGGGTGAGCGCAGCACAAAAGGCTCGTTGGAGCCGAGGACACGCAAGCCATCCTCGTCGGCGTGGAGCTGAACCTGTCCCTGCCCGAACTCGGGACGCGGCGCGAAGGTCACAACAGCCGGTGCAACACCGCTGATGACACGCGTGAGATCAGTACGACCGGGGGACACATCATGCGGCAGGTAGTCGGTGACCGACAGGCTGGCCCACCGAGTCTGCACCGTCATGGTGCCGTCGATGTAGCGCTGACTGAGCGGCAGCGACGGCCGCTGCGGGCCGATGCTGAAGTGTCCGGCGGGGTTTCCACCCAGCAGGTGCGCGAAGACAGCCGCCGAATCAGGTTCGGGGTGACAGAGCCAGGTGACGGTGGCATCGGGGGTCAGCAGCGCCACCGTGCGGGGATTGGCGAGCATGCTGAGGCGCTCGATGGGCGGTGCGTCCGCTCCCGAGAGCCACGTGCGCCGTTCCTCGGCGAGAAACGCGAGTGCAGCACTGACGTCTTCGGTGGTGGCAACGCGGTACTCGGCCAGTGATTCGCCGTCGCCGACCTTGATGCCCACGTCGGGGCCTTGCAGACGCGCGAACGCCTTTTCATCGGTGACGTCGTCACCAATGAAGATGGCGGCGGTGGCGCCTTCTTGGTGGCGGATGGTGTCGAGGGCCTGTCCCTTGTCAGTGGGGATCACTGCCATTTCAATGACGGCTTTACCCTCGGTGACCTGAACGCCCGCCCATTTTGCGGCGCCAGCGCGGGCCTCATTCAACGCTTCCTGTGCGTCGGCGGGAGTTTCGGCGTTGCGCACATGCAGCGCAGCGCTTGCAGGCTTGACCTCAATGGTGGTGCCGGGGTGTGCCGCCGAGATCCGCTCGAACTCGGTGACGATATCGCGCAGCAGTTGGCGGGCATCACCGTCGATGGCGTGCACAAAACCGATATCGAACTCGGAGCCGTGACTGCCGACGAGTTGAACCTCAGCAGGCAAACGGGACAGCGCTGCGAGGTCTTTGAGCGCCCGGCCAGAAATGACCGCAGCCGCGGTGCCTGGCAGTGACGCAAGCGCGCGGAGCGCCCGAACCGATTCGGCATGGGGGAACGCCTTGTCGGGATTGGAAACGATCGGTGCCATGGTGCCGTCGTAGTCCGAGGCCACCAGCAGCCGCGGCGTTCTCGCCACGGTCGACAGTGCTCGTCGGAGTTCGATGGGCAAATCTTGCGCGCTCACCCTCTCAAATCTAGGCGATCGACTCGGGCACGGCACGCTGTGCGCCGATTGAGCCTGAAGTGTGCCCGCGAAGTGGCATCTGGTGTGCGGCGTCTAGCTACGGCTGACCGCCGCCTGGAGGGCACGCGGATCATCGACGTGAAGACTGACCGCGCATGCCGGGCCGCGGTAGCGCCATTTCACAAACATTGAATCGACGTGAAATTCGACGGGCTCAGACAAGACGAGGTCGATGACGCTCCCATCCTGATTGGGTAGATAAAGGTGTTCGTCGCTCAAAGACGGCTCGGTGGGGCAGTAGCGCGTGCGCAGCGACACCGAGGCGATCACCGCACACGGAATTTCTCCGACCACCTTGCCGCCGCGCCGCAGAACCAGAACGTCACCGCGATCTGTACCAGTGGACGTTGCGCGATTAGCGCTAATCGACGCTGCGCGATCGGCGACGAGGACGTGCGGTTGTGTCCGGTCGACGGCGAGCATGCAGAACAGTTCAAGAAGCGACCACAACGAAACTGCGGCAAGCACAATTTGGAGCCACAGCCACGGGATCAGTAGATGTAGGACAACGATCTCGATGCCGGTGGCGACCGCGAATGCCAGTGGAAGCGTGAGTGTTCCCGACGTTGACGCAAAGACCACGTTGCTGGTTCCGGTGTGGTCGTTGCGCCCGCGAATCCACATCAGCAGGGCGGCGTAGCGGACAAGTAGGGAACTACGCGGCGGGCGAATATCTGCGTCCTGCGCGGGTTTGCCGATGGTCATGGGAGCAGCCTCAACTATGACGCTGCGTCATAGTCAAGTCGGGCAGCATCAAGTCTGGCCGCGCATGCCGTATTTCGACAACTAACTTCCACGCATGTCCGTTTTCTTGCGATGTTTGCTTGCGCCTTCTGCTTACCGCGCACTCGTGATCACAATCATGGTTTAGGAAGTAGCAATTCGGGGTACCGGCCGCGCAGTGCCGATCTGTTTTGTTCTGATATCGAATTGGAATATACGACTCATTCTGGTCAGTGACCTCCCGGAACGCATTTCAATATCGGCGACGCTGCAGGGTGAGGGGGTCGCAGACGCGTATTTGACTCGCTAGAAACAACTTTGAGACGCAAAGATGGTCAAACGTCCAATTCTTCTGTTCGATTGAGTCGAAGGTCCTCTCTTTGATAGACAAGTTGTGAACACAGATAGTCGGGTCAGCACCCTGCCCATATTGTGGGGCGGCAAGGAGGGCAAGTTGATGCGCATGGCCAGCAACAGGGGGACGTGGGGCGGAGTGGTGGCACGTGTCGGATGACTCTCGGCCGAGTGATCCGCAGTTTTCGCATGATTCTCCTGTAGACGCAGCCGGACACCCTTTTCCTCTTTCCACTGCGCAGCGGGGAATGTGGTTGGCCCAGCAGCTT
>JAAYXN010000281.1 GCA_012515885.1 Rhodococcus sp. (in: high G+C Gram-positive bacteria) | reverse complement strand
TATTCGACGAACCGGATCTGAGTGGCTGTATATCGCCGGACCCGGTCACGGCGGTCCCGCCCTGGTGGCGTCTACATATCTGGAAGGGACGTACTCGGAGATCTATCCGCACGTCACCACCGACGCGGCGGGTGTTCATCAACTCTGTCGACAGTTCTCCACCCCCGGCGGCATCCCCAGCCACGTGAGTGTGCAAACGCCGGGAAGCATCCACGAAGGTGGAGAACTCGGCTACGCGCTAGTGCACGCCGCGGGAGCCGCGTTCGACCACAAGGACTTACTGGTCGCCTGCGTTATTGGTGATGGGGAAGCGGAGACGGGCCCATTATCTGGGTCATGGAAGTTGCCCGCGTTTCTCGATCCGTCTCGCGATGGTGCGGTACTGCCGATCTTGCATCTCAACGGCGCCAAAATCGCTGGGCCGACGGTCTATGGCCGCAGTAGTGACGCGGACGTCGAGGCATTTCTTCATGGCCAGGGCTGGGCGCCGATAGTGGTTGAGGGTGATGACCCCGCCACGGTGTTCCGCGCACTGGACCAGGCAATCACTACCGCGCATCGCGAGATTACCGAGATTCAGCGGTCGGCCCGCGGCTCGACTACATCAGATGACGCTGATCGTCGCCGCTGGCCAGCGATCATTCTCCGAACGCCCAAGGGGTGGACCGGTCCGCATACGGTGGACGGGAAGCTGGTGGAAGGTACGTTCCGTTCGCACCAGGTCCCGCTGTCTGGGGTGCGTACAAACGAGGATCATTTGCGCCAACTGGAGCAGTGGTTGCATTCGTATAAGCCGCACGAACAGTTCGACGAGAACGGGACGTTGGCACCCGAACTCGCTCAGCTCGCCCCCGATGGGGATAAGCGGATGGGGTCATCGCCCTACGCGAACGGCGGGCGCCTGCGTACTGAACTGCCGATCCCTGACCTCAAAAACTACGAGGTTGAAGTTGCCTCTCCCGGAACGACTTTCCACGAAACAACGCGGGTTCTTGGTGAACTTATGCGCGACATCTACCGCGCAACCACCACCGCGGACGGCGGCGGAACATTCCGACTGTTCTGTCCCGACGAAACCAACAGCAACCGGTTGGGGGCTGTCTTTGAGGTAACCGACCGGTGCTGGCAACTACCCCGCACCGACTACGACGTAGCGCTCGCACCGCACGGCCGTGTCATGGAAGTGCTCAGCGAACATTTGTGTGAGGGATGGCTTGAGGGCTACCTGCTGACCGGACGCCACGGAATTTTCGCGAGCTACGAAGCATTCTCGATGGTGGTCGCGTCCATGATCATTCAGCACACCAAGTGGCTTCAACACGCTGCCGATCTACCGTGGCGCGCACCGGTGTCTTCGCTGAATATCCTGCTCACAAGCACCTGCTGGCGTAACGACCACAACGGATTTAGCCATCAGGGGCCGGGAATGATCGACGCTGTCACTCCACTCGCACCGGGAGTGGTGCGCGTGTGGCTGCCGCCAGATTCGAACACATTGTTGTCGATTTCTGACCACTGCTTGCGCAGCACCGACCACGTCAACCTCATCGTTGTCGATAAGCAGCCGCACTTGCAGTACTTGACCCTCGAAGAAGCGCACCGTCATTGCGCGGCAGGCGCTTCGGTGTGGCAGTGGGCAGGAACCGAAGACGGCGAGCACAGTAACGAGCCCGACGTAGTGCTCGCGGCGGCAGGTGACGTGCCCACCCAAGAAATCTTGGCGGCCGCTCAACTGCTTCGCGAATACACACCGGAGTTGATTACCCGCGTCGTCAACGTGGTGGATCTCATGGCCCTGTTGATGCCTCGGGACCACCCGCACGGATTCGACGACTCCACATTCGCGGAGCTATTCACCGAAAGTATCGACGTCGTGTTCGCGTTCCACGGTTACTCCCGAGCCGTGCATGAACTATTGCACGGCCGCCCAGATCCGGCTCGTTTCCACGTCCGCGGATTTAGTGAACAGGGAACGACGACAACACCATTCGACATGGTGGTACTCAACCGAATGAGCCGCTACCACCTGGCCATCGAAGCGCTACATCGCGCGCGGCGGGTACCGCCCGGTGCCGAAGAACTTGAGGCCTACTGCCGCGCGCAATTGCAGCGGCACCGGACGTACGTGGTTGAACACCTTGAAGACATGCCGGAGGTTCGGGACTGGACGTGGCCGAATAGCTCGTAACCCCCCGAGCTCGTAAACACGCGAGCTAGCGGCCGCTAATTCATAGGTAGGGGAGAGGCTCCGCGCTGCTCAAGCATCGACGTCATCAACTCGGACTCGCTCGCTTGCGTATTGACCATCTTCTGGGCGATGCCGCGTACCACCTGCTCGGAGGCGTACTGGACGCCGTACTCCATCATCGGCATGCCGCCTTCGTGATGGCGCAGCATCAGCTGAAGAAACAGGACGTCGACATCTTCACCAGTGGCTTGACGCAACGCGGCCATTTCCTCAGACGTCGCCATACCGGGCATCCGGTTGGCTGGGCCGCTATGGCTTCCATGCTGATCGCCATGGCCGTGGCCACCGCTGCCCTCAGTCATCCACGCCATATAGCCCTCGCCGGGTGGCAGCGGCGGCTGGCCCCACATCGTCAGCCAGCCCTGCATTTGACCAATCTGGTTTTGCTGAGCGGTCAAGATGTCGAACGCCAGATTGCGTACCCGTGGGTCAGTCGCATTCGTCATGGCAATCGTTGACATTTCGACTGCTTGAAGATGGTGGACGCTCATGTCTTGCGAGAAGCCGACATCCACCGAACCTGGCCCGGGAACCGAGGGTGCATTGTCAGCTAGCGGAATCCGCGCCAACACACCGACAGCGAACCCGAGAATGAGCACTCCCACGAAGCCAAGGACAAGCAGCGCCGTCCGTTGGCTGCGCGGGGTCTGCGTGTAGTCGGCAGTATCAGCGGAACTAGGCGCAGTGGGATTCTCGGGTTCGCTTGCCATTACTGACCTGCCGGTGCTGAACCGTCGGCCGGGGCCGAACCGCTGGAATCGCCATTGCCTGCAGGGTTTCCGGATCCTTCAGGGTTTCCAGTGCCCTCAGGGTTTTCGAGGAGTTCCTGAAGCTCGGGCGGGATGGAGCCAGCGGGAAGTCCACCCGGCAAACCTTCGCCACCGGGAACGAGGCCGCCCATGGGGTCGGTCATTTCGCCGGTGTTGGGGGCGAGAGTCAGGCCGCTGCCATCCATCGGCTGTGCATCAGGTCCGGGAGGGGTCGGGTCGAACGGCGGCGGGTTGTCGACGTCGAACGTGCCCGGTGCCGTCGAGCAGGTAGCACCGACCTCGGGGTGGGTGTACGGGTTCAGGCGCAGAGCGCTGATGAACTGGTTGACGCGCTCGTCATCAGCAGACTCGACCGCCAGCTGATGGCCCCACGACTGCAACGAAATGGGCTTTTCCTGGCCGGGGTACGGCGACATCATCGTGTACGGCTTGCCGTCGACCTTGCTCTCAAGCGTCTCGCGCTGATCGTCGGGCAGGGTGTCCGGGTTGTAGGTGATCCAGACAGCGCCGTGCTCAAGCGAGTGGACGGCGTTCTCGGTACGGATAGCGACCGGGTACACCGTGCCCATGCAGTTGGCCCAGTAGGAGTCGTGCGGGCCACCGAACGGAGGCGTCTGATCGTAGGCCACACGCTGCGGCGCATTAACGTGGAGAGACGCCGCGTATTCGACCTTGACGACGCCGTCGATCGCGTCAGACGGATCTTGGTTCTCCTCGGTCGGAGCCCAGCGCTTTGCTTCCTCTTCAGCCTGGTACTTCGGGTACAGATTGACAGCCAGCGCCGCGATCAAGGCGACAACCACCGCAATACCGCCAAGCGTCATCCAGGGAATGTTGCGGCCACCAACGCCGCCACCCTTCTTCTTCGCTTTGCTCTTCTTTTGCGCGGCTGCGATTGCCTTCGCTGACTTTGCCGAGGACTTACTGCTCGATCCGCGACCGTCTGAACCACTGGCCATGTGCTGTGTGCTCTTTCACTGGAGGAAACTTCTGACCGCTTGCCCGATGCACGGTACAGGGCTGCTCCACTCTACTAACGGAACCTGAAAGAAAACTGGGGGAGCACCGTGCCCGCCGAATCAGGCGCCCTAGCCGTGCTTGGCACGGTCTATAGCCAGGTCGGTCACGGGCTGCGCGGGCAAACCAATAGGATGGACTCCTGTGACTCCAGTTGACCTTGCTGAACTCTTGCGTGCGACCGCGGCAGATGTGCTCGCCGGGCGTGATCTCGACACGTCCGTACTTCCTGAGACCCTGACTGTGGAGCGTCCACGCAACCCTGAGCACGGCGACTACGCGACCAATGTCGCGATGCAGGTGGCTAAAAAGGTCGGCACCAACCCGCGTGAACTTGCTGGCTGGCTCGCTGAAGCATTGACAGCGGTCGACGGCATCGAGAGCGCGGAGATCGCTGGCCCCGGCTTCCTCAATATTCGGCTTGCGGCCGATGCACAGGGCCGGATCGTGGAGCAGGTACTGGCCGCAGGCAGCGAGTACGGCTCCGGTAGCGCGCTGGCCGACACCAATATCAACTTGGAGTTCGTCTCGGCAAACCCGACCGGCCCGATTCACCTCGGCGGTACCCGCTGGGCAGCAGTTGGTGACGCTTTGGGGCGCATCCTGTCCGCGCAGGGCGGCACCGTCGTCCGCGAGTACTACTTCAACGATCACGGCGCCCAGATCGACCGGTTTGCGCGTTCCCTCGTTGCGGCGGCACTCGGCCAGCCTGCTCCCGAAGATGGCTACGCCGGTGCCTACATCACCGATATCGCCGCCGACGTTCTCGCTCAGCGCCCCGATGTTCTCGACCTGCCCGAAGGTGAGCGTCAGGAAACGTTCCGCGCGATCGGTGTCGAGCTGATGTTCGCGCACATCAAGTCGAGCCTGCATGACTTTGGCGTCGACTTCGACGTCTACTTCCACGAGAACTCGCTGTTCGAGTCTGGCGCCGTTGAGAACGCCGTCGAGACCCTCAAGACGTCCGGCAACCTGTACGAAAAAGACGGTGCCTGGTGGCTGGAGAGCACCCGCTTTGGTGACGACAAGGACCGCGTCGTCATTAAGAGCGACGGCAACGCCGCCTACATCGCTGGCGACATCGCCTACTTCCAGGACAAGCGCGGACGCGGTTTTGACCTGTGCATTTACATGCTCGGCGCGGATCATCACGGCTATATCGGCCGGTTGAAGGCGGCAGCCGCGGCCTTCGGTGACGACCCCGCCACCGTCGAGGTCCTCATCGGCCAGATGGTCAATCTGGTGCGTGACGGCGTGCCGGTCAAGATGTCCAAGCGTGCCGGCACCGTCATCACTCTCGACGATCTGGTCGAAGCGATCGGCGTGGACGCCGCACGCTACGCGCTGGTGCGTTCCTCGGTGGATTCGAGCATCGACATCGACCTGGAACTGTGGACATCTGCGGGCAACGAGAACCCTGTCTACTATGTGCAGTACGCGCATGCGCGGCTCTCAGCGATCGCGCGCAACGCCGCCGACCTGGGAATTAGCTCGGCAGACCCAGACCTCTCGCTGCTGACTTCAGAGCAGGAAGGCGACCTCATTCGTACCCTCGGTGAGTACCCGCGTGTCGTCGCCAGCGCGGCGTCGCTGCGCGAGCCACACCGCGTCGCCCGCTACCTGGAGGAACTGGCCGGGGCCTACCACCGGTTCTACGGCGCAAACCGCATCCTGCCGCAGGGTGACGAAGTGCCCGCCCCCATCCATACAGCTCGGCTTGCCCTGTGCGATGCGACCCGTCAGGTACTCGCAAACGGACTCAGGCTGCTGGGCGTCAGCGCACCGGAGAAGATGTGAACGCGCACCCCGCAGGCCCGAAGCACGCTGAGCAACTCCACGCGCCGGGGCTTCCGGAGCGTCCCGCCAGCGTGGAGGCCTACAGCGAACTCGTGCCTGCCGTGTGGCCGCGCGGCGCCCGTCGCGAACCAGACGGCGAAGTAACGGTCGGGGGAGTGCGAGTTACTGACCTCGCGGAGCAGTACGGCACCCCACTGTTCGTTGTTGACGAGGCTGACTTCCGGTCGCGGTGCCGCGACATGGTTGACGCGTTCGGCACCGAAGCCAAGGTTCACTACGCGTCGAAGGCGTTCCTGCGCGGTGAAATCGCTCGCTGGGTCGCTGACGAGGGCCTGTCGCTTGACGTGTGCTCAGGCGGCGAACTCGCCGTGGCACTGCACGCAGGTTTCCCGGCGGACAAGATCGCGATGCACGGCAACAATAAGTCGGTTGCTGAGCTTGAAGCCGGAGTTGCCGCAGGTGTAGGTCATGTGGTCCTCGATTCTGTCACCGAGATCGACCGGTTGAACGAGGTAGCTGGACGCGCAGGAACCGTGCAGGACGTGCTGATCCGCGTCACCGTCGGCGTCGAAGCCCACACCCACGAATTTATTTCCACCGCTCACGAGGACCAGAAGTTCGGTTTCTCCCTCGCTGGCGGAAACGCCATGGACGCGGTGCGCCGCGTCTTCGCCGCCGATAACCTGCGACTGGTCGGGCTGCACAGCCACATCGGGTCACAAATCTTCGACGTCGACGGCTTTGAGGTGGCCGCACACCGCATCATCGGTCTACTGCGTGACGTCGTCGCCGAGTTCGGTGTCGACAAGACGTCCCAGATCTCGATCGTGGACCTGGGCGGCGGAATGGGCATCGCCTACATCCCGAGCGACGATCCACCACCGGTCGATGAACTAGCTGCGAAGCTGCGTCAGATCGTGCGCAACGAGTCTGCTGCGGTGGGATTGCCGGAGCCGACCATCGCGGTTGAGCCCGGGCGTGCCATTGCCGGACCGTCCACGATTACCCTGTATGAGGTCGGGACCATCAAGGATGTCGCGGTCGGTTCCACCGCACGTCGCCGCTATGTCAGCGTCGACGGTGGTATGAGCGACAACATTCGCACGTCGCTGTACCAGGCGGAATACGAATGCAAGGTCGTTTCGCGCGTGGCAACGGGCGAGCCGGTGGTGGCCCGTGTCGTGGGCAAGCACTGCGAAAGCGGTGACATTGTTATTCGGGACACCTGGATTCCTGATGACGTTGTCCCCGGCGACTTGCTGGCGGTCGCGGCTACCGGTGCGTACTGCTACTCGATGTCGAGTCGCTACAACATGCTCGGGCGGCCAGCGGTCGTGGCAGTACGAGACGGTGCCTCGCGCGTGATCCTGCGCCGGGAAACTGTAGAAGATCTATTGAGCTTGGAGGTGTCGCAGTGAGTGAATCAGCGCATCGCGCTATCGGTGTGGCTGTCCTCGGCCTCGGAAACGTGGGCCGGGAGGTCGTACGTATCCTCGATGAACACTCTGCCGACCTGAAGGCGCGTGTCGGAGCTCCCCTGGAACTGCGCGGTATCGCAGTGCGGGAAGTCAGCGCCGATCGTGGCGTTCCGGAAGAGCTGCTCACTACCGACGCGGCCGCTCTAGTTTCTCGTCCTGACGTCGACATTGTTGTTGAGGTTATTGGCGGAATTGACTTGCCGCGCAAGCTGATTCTGTCGGCACTGAGCGCCGGAAAGTCGGTAGTGACCGCCAACAAGGCACTGCTTGCCGAGCACACCGGCGAACTCGCTGAGGCTGCCGAGGCGCAAAACGTCGACCTTTACTTCGAGGCATCTGTAGCCGGGACGATCCCTGTTATTCGTCCATTGACCCAGTCCCTTGCAGGCGACCGCGTCAACAAAGTGGCGGGCATCGTCAACGGCACCACGAACTTCATCCTCTCGTCGATGGATGAGACCGGTGCCGACTACGCAGAGGCCCTGGTTGAAGCTGGCCGACTCGGTTACGCAGAAGCCGACCCGACTGCTGACGTCGAAGGCTTCGATGCGGCAGCGAAGGCCGCCATCCTCGCCTCTATCGCCTTCCACACCCGCGTCACTGCGGGCGATGTGTACCGCGAGGGCATCAGCTCCATCACGGCCGCTGACCTTGAAGCCGCGCGGGCGCTGGACTGCACCATCAAGCTCCTCTCGATCTGCGAACGCGTCGCCGGCCCAGACGGCCGGGACCGCGTGTCCGCACGCGTCTACCCGGCGCTCGTGCCGCTCTCGCATCCACTGGCCTCAGTGAGCGGCGCATTCAACGCCGTCTTCGTCGAAGCCGAAAACGCAGGCCGCCTCATGTTCTACGGCCAGGGCGCGGGCGGTAGCCCCACGGCCTCCGCGGTCATGGGCGATCTGGTGATGGCGGCCCGCAACCGAGTCAACGGCGGCCGTGGCCCCCGCGAATCGAAATACGCCAACCTTGAAGTCGCACCCATCGGCGACATCCCCACCCGCTACTACGTCAACATGCAGGTCACCGACAAGGCTGGTGTGCTGTCCGCAGTAGCTGCAGAGTTCGCGCACCACGGCGTGAGCATCTCCACCGTTCGACAGGAAGGCTCCGGTGACGGAGCCAGGCTGGTAGTCGTGACCCACACGGCCACCGACTCCGCGCTTTCCGCAACCGTGGAAGCGCTTAGCAAACTCGAATTCGTCATCGCTGTAACCAGCGTGCTGCGATTGGAAGGCACCGAAGAATGACCGGCATCGACTCGAAGACCACCGCCGTGCACACCCCGTGGCCCGGCCTCATCGAGGCGTACCGCGACCGTCTCTCCATCGGCCCCGACTGGAAGACCGTCACGCTGCTTGAGGGTGGCACCCCGCTGATTTCAGCCGGACACCTTTCGGAACTGACCGGATGCGACGTCTACCTCAAGGTCGAGGGTTTGAACCCCACCGGGTCCTTCAAGGACCGCGGCATGACGATGGCCGTCACGGACGCTCTCGCGCGTGGCCAGCGTGCGGTGCTGTGTGCCTCAACGGGTAACACCTCCGCGTCCGCTGCCGCCTATGCAGCTCGCGCTGGCATGACCTGCGCCGTCCTCGTTCCGCAGGGCAAGATCGCAATGGGCAAGCTGGCGCAGGCAGTGATGCACGGCGCCAAGATCATTCAGGTTGAAGGCAACTTCGACGACTGTCTCGAACTTGCTCGCAAGACCACGGCAGAGTTCCCCACAATCGCGCTGGTGAACTCCGTCAACCCGGTGCGTATCGAAGGCCAGAAGACGGCAGCATTCGAGATCTGCGATGCCCTCGGCAAAGCCCCGGATGTCCACGCACTGCCTGTCGGCAACGCCGGCAACATCACCGCTTACTGGCGGGGTTACTCCGAGTACTACGCGGACGGCATCACCACCGTCAAGCCGCGCATGCTGGGCGTTCAGGCTGCTGGCGCTGCGCCGTTGGTCAACGGTGCACCCGTCAAGGATCCCGAGACCATCGCCACCGCGATCCGCATCGGTTCGCCAGCGTCGTGGCAGGGCGCTGTCGACGCCAAGGAACAGTCCGGTGGCGCGTTCCGTGCGGCAACTGATGAAAAGATCCTTGAGGCGTACCGGCTTATCGCTGCGACTGAAGGTGTCTTCGTTGAGCCTGCGTCCGCAGCAAGCGTTGCAGGTCTGCTCGCTGCCAAGGAAGAAGGCTGGCTCGATTCCGGTCTCACTGTCGTCTGCACGGTCACCGGAAACGGGTTGAAGGACCCAGATACCGCACTGACCGGCATGCCGCATGTCGAGCCCATCTCCGTAGACCCCGTTGCGGTCGCGTCAGCACTAGAGCTGGCGTAAGTGGGGCGAGCCTCGTCTGAATTGACGGAGAACCGGACTGCATCGATGACACAGACACTGCCCGCAGGGCTCACGGTGACCGCTCGTGTTCCGGCATCGAGCGCAAACCTGGGCCCTGGCTTTGACAGCCTGGGATTAGCCCTTGGTCTGTACGACGAAATTGTCGTCACCACAACAGATTCCGGATTGAATATCCGTGTCGATGGCCAGGGTGCCGATGATGTGCCCTGGGGGCCTTCGCATTTGGTAGTCCGCGCTATCGAGCGTGGGCTTGAATCTGCGGGTGTGTGGGCTCCAGGGCTCGATGTGTTGTGCCGCAACGCTATTCCGCATTCACGGGGCCTGGGATCGTCGGCGTCAGCTGTCGTTGGCGGCCTTGCGGCCGCCAACGGGCTCGCGGCAAAGATGGATCCGACGTTTGCGCTTTCGGACGAGCAACTCGTTCAACTGTCTTCGGAGTTCGAAGGACACCCCGACAATGCCGCGGCGTCGGTGTTGGGCGGCGCGATTGTGTCGTGGAGTGAAGAGTCTCAGCCGGAGGACCCAACCTCGGCGGTGCCTCGCGTGTACCGGGCTGTGCGTCTTCCGGTGCATCCAAGTATTCGGGTGGTGGCGCTGGTGCCGGAGGAGCGTTCCTCGACAGCGCACACTCGCGGTTTGCTTCCCGATGCGGTGCCGCACCGCGATGCTGCGTTCAATGTCAGTCGCGGCGCATTGGCTGTTGTGGCGCTTACGGAGCGGCCAGATTTGTTGATGGCGGCCACGGAAGATCGCCTGCACCAGGCGCAGCGGGCACCTGCACTGCCGTTGACGACCAAGTGGATCGCGCGGCTTCGAGCAGAAGGCATCGCAGCGACCGTGTCGGGAGCGGGCCCGACGGTTCTGGCATTGACGACCGCAGAGTTTCCCGCAGACCTTCGTCGTGACGCGGAAGCCGATGGCCTGGGCGTGCTCGATCTCGATATTGCGGACGGCGTAGCTGTTGTCTGAGCCCGTCTGATTTTTGGGGGTGGGCCGTAGCCGTCATCTGATATTGGGGTGAGTCGGGGCTGCCTCTCTTACGGGGTCGGTGTGGCGCAGGCTGGACACGCCCTGCGTGGCGGTTGTTGCCCGCGTGAACGTTCAGGGCTATCCTGGGCAATGTCCGTACATCGTGCGCATCAGACGCCGGTGCTTCGCCAGGGCAAATACCTCTGTTCACATGGTTCTCATCAGTGACACCAATATGGTGATCACTTCTGCGATACCAGTTGGTTTTGTGTAGCAGTGTCTTGGCAGGATCCTCCGCACTTCTATTTGTGATGGATTTCTTACCGTGCCTCTTTCGGTGGTGTGGCGGGCAAGCCGACTATTTCTTCGAAATCTAACGACGTACGGCACATCCGAATCCGGTCAGACCGGATGACGGGACGAACCCTCGACTCTGCGCAGCGCGAGTGAGGGAAGGAAAGGACCTCCGTGACCGATACGGAACTCATCGCCGCCCCTAACGATGCGGGCGGGTCGGTGACCCAATCACAGTCCGGTTCAGCACATGATTCTGCTGCCGCGACTTCTTCTAAGCGGGCCGATTCGCGCCGCCCTGTGGGCCTGTCTGGAATGGTGCTCACTGAACTTCGTGCACTTGCCGGTGAACTCGGCATCAAGGGCACTTCCGGCCTGCGCAAGGGCGATCTCATCGCGGCGATTAAAGAACGCCAGGGTGGGGGTACCAGCGCGCCTGCCGCAGAGCGTGCGCAGGGCGAGCGGGTCTCAAAGGCAACTGCCAAGGAGGTATCCGTGAACGAGTCAGCAACTGTGAACGAGCCAAGCGCAGAGTCTTCAGGCGACAAGAATGCGGCTCCTGCCAGCGGCGATGCCGAGCAGGGCGCAGGGCGTGGCCGTCGCGGGCGTCGTGGAGCCTCGCGTCGCGCTGGAGCTCCTGATAGTGAGCGCAGTGGCGACGACGCCGCAGATAGCTCGGCAGGTAAGGCTGAGGGATCACCCAAGGCTGACGCCCCTCAGTCCGATAACTCTGAGAAGCCAGCTGCAGACGCCACTGACGGTGGCGATTCACGCGCTGATTCCGGCAAGTCTGATTCCGGAAAGAACGACTCAGGTAAGGGCGAGACCAACAAGAACGACGCTGGTCGCGGCGAGGGCGGCAACCGTCGTGAACGCGGTGAGCGTGGCGACCGCGGTCGTGGCCAGAACAACCAGAACCAAGGCAACGGCCCGCGCCAGGACAACAACCGTGGCGGCGACGACGAAGAGGGTGGCCGCGGTCGTCGTGGCCGCAGGTTCCGTGAGCGTCGTCGTGGACGCGACCGCGGCGCTGATGGCGGCGGTGATCGTGAGGTCGAGATCCGCGAGGACGACGTCCTACAGCCGGTAGCTGGCATTCTCGACGTCCTTGATAACTACGCGTTTGTGCGCACCTCGGGATACTTGCCCGGCCCCAATGACGTGTACGTGTCGATGAACCTGATCCGCAAGAACGGTTTGCGTCGTGGTGACGCAATTACCGGTGCTGTCCGTGTTGCTCGCGAAGGCGAGCAGGGCAACCAGCGGCAGAAGTTCAACCCGCTGGTACGCATCGACACCGTCAACGGCGGCACCGTTGAGGCTGCAAAGAACCGTGCCGAGTTCAACAAGCTCACCCCGCTCTACCCCAATCAGCGACTGCGTCTTGAGACGGAACAAAACCGCCTGACCACTCGCGTGATCGATCTGGTGATGCCGATCGGTAAGGGACAGCGTGCGCTGATCGTCAGCCCCCCGAAGGCCGGTAAGACCACGGTTTTGCAGGACATCGCTAACGCGATCGCCACCAATAACCCGGAGTGCCACCTCATGGTGGTGCTGGTCGACGAGCGACCTGAAGAGGTCACTGACATGCAGCGATCGGTCAAGGGCGAGGTTATTGCCTCGACGTTTGACCGTCCGCCAAGCGACCACACGCTGGTGTCTGAGCTGGCTATCGAGCGGGCAAAGCGCCTGGTCGAGTCCGGTAAAGATGTTGTGGTTCTCCTCGACTCCATCACTCGACTGGGTCGTGCGTACAACAACTCATCACCGGCCTCGGGTCGCATTCTCTCCGGTGGTGTGGACTCGACCGCGCTGTACCCGCCGAAGCGTTTCCTCGGTGCTGCCCGCAACATCGAGAACGGCGGCTCGCTGACGATCATCGCATCGGCGCTGGTTGAGACCGGTTCGACGGGTGACACCGTGATCTTCGAAGAGTTCAAGGGCACCGGCAACGCCGAGCTCAAGCTCGACCGCAAGATCGCTGAGCGACGCGTCTTCCCGGCGGTCGACGTCAACCTCTCAAGCACCCGTAAAGACGAGCTGCTGATGACGCCGGACGAGTTCGCCGTCGTGCATAAGCTCCGTCGTGTGCTGTCCGGTCTAGATTCGCAGGCAGCGATCGATCTGCTGGTTAACCGCTTGAAGAAGTCGTCAAGCAACGTCGAGTTCTTGATGCAGGTTTCTAAGACCGCTCCGGGCGCGCTCGACGACTAAGTCAGCAAACTAAGTGCGGCGCGTGCGGGCACCGGGGAATATGTCCCAGTGCCCGCACGTTTGCCAGTAGGAAAGCGCGAATCAAAGCGTGCATTTTGTTGCATGCGTGCCCGCTGGCATAATTAAACGGCTGAGTCCGGTTCCGGTTCACGTCTTCGATTGGCGAGGACGACCCGGCGACCATTGAAAGGGACACCATGAAG
>JAAYXN010000280.1 GCA_012515885.1 Rhodococcus sp. (in: high G+C Gram-positive bacteria) | reverse complement strand
TTGAAGCCGAAATCAACGACAAGCTCTACACCTCGGCTGAGGACTTCGAGAAGACCGTTGACGCTCTCGGTGTCGGCGAGAAGGGCAAGTACCTGCTTGCTGCCACCTTCGGCAACGTGCACGGCGTGTACAAGCCGGGCAACGTCAAGCTGCGCCCCGAGGTCCTGGAAATGGGCCAGAAGGTCGCTGCCGAAAAGCTTGGTCTCGCAGCCGGTTCACAGCCGTTCGACTTCGTGTTCCACGGCGGTTCCGGTTCACTCAAGTCCGAGATCGACGACTCGCTCAAGTTCGGTGTTGTGAAGATGAACGTCGACACCGACACCCAGTACGCGTTCTCCCGCCCGGTCGCTGGCCACATGTTCAGCAACTACGACGGCGTCCTCAAGATCGACGGTGAGGTCGGCAACAAGAAGGTCTACGACCCCCGTAGCTACCTGAAGAAGGCAGAAACCTCGATGGCTGAGCGTGTTGTGGAAGCCTGCAACGACCTCAAGTCTGCTGGTCGTTCCGTTTCCCAGTGACGTTTTAAGCGCACGACGTTAAGCGAACATAGGTGAAGGGCCTGGCCGCAATCGCGGCCAGGCCCTTCACCTATAGGTCAACCTATTCGGGGACGACGGATTTATTCGGGGACAACTTCGGACAGTTCCTGCTGGGGTTCGCAGATCTTCCACTCGTCGTTGACACGGGTGAGATCGAATGTGCGCAGCGACTGTTCAGCGGGGGAGGCAGCCGAGTGTGCTGAAACCTGAGCGATCGCAATATCGCCGGTAATGGTCAGCGACTCCATCGGCCCAATGACGGGCAGCGACTGCTGCGCGCGTGACGCCTGATGCACCGCCGCGAACTGCTCATCGGTGAGGCCGTTGTAGTACTCGGCGAGCGAGCCGCAGGTAATCGACCGCAGCGCCGGGAGATCACCGCTATCGAGTGCCGCCACAAACGTGTCGATCGAGTTCTGGACTTGTGCCTCCGGTGAATTGTTGGCGCGGTGCTGGTTGACCAGCAAAATTGCGCCGACACCCAACGCAATCGCGACCACCAAACCTGCCAGCAACAAGATGGCACCCGACTTGCGCTTACGACCCTCCGGTTGTGGCGCCGGAGCCGCAGTGGGCATGACGCGAGTGGGTTCCGCCTTGACCGGCGGGTACGCAGTTGCGGGAGCGGGAGGTGCCGGGGCGGGCGGCGGAGTGAGCGGCGCAGCCTCGGGGGCAGGTGGAGCGGCAGGAATGGGCGGGGCTTCGCGAACTGGCTCGACCGCAGCTGCCTCAGCGTCACCAGCTGGTTCGCTAGTGCCCGACTCAGCGCCGTCGGCACTCACTGTGTCAGCAGCAGAGCCAGCGTCCTCGGCACCTGCGTCCTCGGCACCTGCGTCCTTGGCAACGGCGTCAGCATTACTGCTTTCAGGTGTGGCTTTGTCGATGTCGCCAGATTCGGGCTTGGCGTCGTCAGAATCCTGCATCGGGCACCCCTTGTGTGCGCAGCGGTCAACTCCTTGCGAAGCCTAACGCGCGGCGCGCCCGATTTCGGGGAGGTCGGTTCGCAAGTCATGCGTCCATCGTGAACGCGAACGGGGCACAATAGGTCTATGACGTCTTTTGGTGATTTGCTCGGACCCCAGCCTGTTCTTCTTCCCGGTGACGACGATGCAGAGTCGCTGCTGCTCAACCATGAGGACCCGAAGAAGGTGGCGGCCGATCACCCAACTGCGTCGATCGCATGGGCCTATTTGGCGGAAGCAGCGTTCAATGACGGTGAGGTCATCACCGCTTACGCGTACGCCCGCACCGGGTATCACCGCGGTTTGGACCAGCTGCGCCGCAACGGCTGGAAGGGTTTTGGGCCCGTCCCATACAGCCATGAACCCAACCAGGGATTCCTGCGCTGCGTGGCCGTGCTGGCGCAGTCCGCGAAGTCCATTGGCGAAAACGACGAATACAGTCGCTGCCTCGATTTGATTGAGGATTGCGATCCGCGCGCTGCTGAAGAACTCGGGCTGGGGTAGCCCGCTCGGGTTCTCGTGATTGCGACGGGGTTCGAGGAAGCTAAGACACGGGGCCGTGATCGGCTCCGTGCCTCACTCCGTCGTCTGCGAGTTTCAGCGCTGCCGATCGTGCAGTGCGGTTTATCTGCTGGCATTGCCTGGTGGGTTGCGACAGTTCTTGTTGGTCACGAGCAGCCGTTCTTTGCCCCCATCGCGGCGGTGGTGTCGCTGGGGCTATCGATGGGTGCGCGGCTGCGCCGCTCGGTGGAGCTTGTGATTGGTGTCGCGGTGGGCGTCACCATCGGCGACCTCTTGGTGTGGTTGATCGGCGGCGGTACGTGGCAGATCGCGTTGGTGGTGATGCTCGCGATGGCTGCCGCGGTTCTGCTCGACGGCGGCCCCATTATCGCGATGCAGGCAGGTAATTCTGCTGTGCTGATCGCTGCGTTGATCCCGTCAGGTCACGGTACGGGTATTGATCGAACGGTGGACGCGTTGGTTGGTGGGCTCGTCGGCATCGTCGTTCTTGCTGTGATTCCGACGCACCCGGTGGGGCGTGCCAGACGTGACGCGGCGGCCATTCTCGATAGCGCCGAACATGTGCTGCGATTGGTGCACGAAGGCTTGTTGGCTAATAACGACAAGCCGATCGTGGCAGCGTTGAAGAAGGCCCGCGCCACGCAGTCTTCGATTGATGATCTGCGTGAGCATGTTGCCGGGGGCCGGGAGATTAGCCGTATTTCGCCGTTTTATTGGAGTGCCCGCCATCGCATGAGAAACATTTCCTCGGCGGTGGATCCGCTTGATAGTGCGATGCGCAATATTAGGGTGCTGGCACGGCGTTCGCTGTCGGTGGTTCTCGATGACGAGATTCTTGATCCGCGTTTGGTGAAGCAGATCGGACGTCTCGCCGACGCGATTGATGTGCTGCGCCGCATGGTGCTGGCAGATCCGGGGGAGAAGCCGTCGCCGTCTGACGCCGCGCGCGTGTTGCGGTCGGTGGCCAGCGAACTGAAGCCGGAGTTGCTGGAGGGTGCGGGGGTCTCCGCGACGGTGGTGTTTGCCCAGTTGCGTTCATTGTTGACTGATCTTTTGCAGGTGGCGGGGTTGAAGCGCATTTCTGCGTTGGCGACGCTGCCGCCCACGGTCGAGCATCCGGGCTATTCACCGGACGCCTAGCCCACACCATTGCACGTATGCGAATATCTGCATATGATCGCCGAGTAGGCCAGCCGCACGGCTAGGCCCCGATCGAAGCATCCGGCATTACCAGGCAGCACCAAAGGAGTCGCGGCACCATGGGCGCAGGTCACGGCCACTCGCACGGGCACACCGGCGGGGCAGACGCAGCCCCATCCACCGGTCGTATCCGGCGCATGTCGATCGGCCTCACCGTCATCGGGGCATTCCTCATCCTCGAAGCGACCGTCGCGATCGCCATCAACTCGCTTGCCCTACTCGCCGACGCCGGCCACATGCTCACCGACGTCGTCGGCCTCTCGATGGGCCTCGTTGCGCTCATCCTCGCGCGCCGCGGAAGCAAAGAGGCGGCCCGCACATTCGGCTGGCACCGCGCCGAAGTCATCACCGCGATGGGTAACGCGCTCCTACTGTTCGCTGTCGCCGCGTGGGTGTTTTACGAAGCGATTGAACGCATTGGCGACCCACCGGCCCTCCCTGGCGCCATCTTGATGATCACCGCTGCCGCGGGCCTGGCCGCCAACATTGTCGTGATGCTGCTGCTCCGCGCCGACTCGAAAGACAGTCTCGCCGTCCGCGGCGCTTACCTCGAAGTTCTCGCGGACGCGGTCGGCAGCGTCGGCGTCCTCATCGCCGGATTCCTCGTCCTGGTCTTCAACTGGTCCTATGCCGACGTCGTCGTCGGTGTCCTCATCTCGCTGTGGGTGGTTCCGCGCGCCGTACGCCTGGCTGCGGCATCGCTGCGGATACTCACGCAAGCCTCGCCCGCCAACATCGACGTCGAAAAAATCAGTGCCGACCTCGCAGCGCTCCCGGACGTCACCGGCGTGCATGACCTGCACGTGTGGACACTGACGACCGGAATGGACGTCGCGACCGTGCACCTCACCAGTGACGGCGACGCCGCACCGGTATTGGAACGGGCCCGTGCACTACTCGAATCGCACGGGCTTGAACACGCCACCGTGCAAATCGAATCCACCGAACATGGGCAACGATGCGAGCAAGACGTCACCTGGTGACGGTAAATGCGGTGCGGCGATCTGACGTCTGCGTCTAGTCTCACGATATGGCTGAACCTCATTCACGTGTGTACTTCCGCGACCGGATCGTCCCTGCTAGCGAAGCCACGCTCGGCATTGCCACGTCGGCCATGCTGTACGGGCTCAGCGTCTACACGGTCTTTCCTGTGCAGGTTGACGAGCGCGGCCGGTCCGCGTTTCGGCTCGCCGATCACTTCCAGCGACTCGTTGAATCCTGCAAGATCATCGGCATTGACCGGTTCGCCGACGAATGGGATTACCAGCGTTTCATCGACGCAGCGCGCCAACTAATCATCGAGAACGATCCGCAGCGCGACGTCTTTGTACGCGTCAGCGTGCACGTCGACGAGTCCATCCCGGGCACGCGCGTTCGTGGATGCAGCACGTGCGTAAGCATGTTCGTCTACGACGCCGTCCCGATCATCCCGCAGGACGGAGCCCGACTGAAGACCAGCCAGTGGCGGCGGATTCCAGACGACGCTATCCCGTCGCGAGCCAAGGTCAACGGCGCCTACGTCAACTCCGTCCTCGCTAAGCAGGACGCTATCGACGCCGGTTACGACGACGCGGTGTTCCTGGACGGGCAGGGGCATGTGTGCGAACTCAGTGCCGCCAACATTTTCCTGGTCCGCGGCGGCACCGTCATCACCCCGCCGGTCTCGTCCGACATCCTGGACGGCATCAACCGCCGCACGGTACTGACCCTCGCTGCGGAAGAGGGCTTCCCTGTCGTTGAACGCGTCATTGATCTCACCGAGCTGTATATCGCCGACGAAGTGTTCGCGACCGGCACCTCGGCAGGTGTGGCACCGATTATTGAGGTGGACGGCCGCAAGGTTGGCGACGGCACCCAGGGCCCCATTACGGGGGCGCTGCGCAAGCGGCACAGTGCGGCGCTGCGCACCGACACGGTGCACGGCTGGGTCACCGCCCTATAGGCACTACATCCGCTGCAGGGCGCGATCAGTGGACGAGCAGCCAGTCTCGTTCATGCCGGTAGAAGGTTGAGCGTTTGACCGTCCGCGGGTTAGCGACACCGTCCCGAACCACCAGGGCCTCGGGCGTACCGAGTTGGACGGCGCGCGCCTCCACCCAGTTCCGGGGAATCCACCGCCACCGTCGATCCACGCTGGCCCGCAGCCCCGGCATGGTGGGGATGGGGGTGACGTTGAGTCGGGGCGTGGTGCCTGAGAACAGGCGGGTGTCGTCCGCGTACGCCTCACCAGTGAGGGTTTCGCCGACCGGTCCGGTCATGACGGCTTTGCCGACAAGCGCGATCCCGGCGTCGTCCCGAATGAGCGGCACCTCTTTCGCGGTGCCTTCTAAGGCCACGTTCGCGGCTTTCGCGCCGGTTTCAAGCTGGTACGCCTCGGTGGCGGGGGAGCGCTGCTCAGCAACGTAGGCAAGCTCGACGTGCAGCCGGTCGGTGCGCATGAGCCGGGTCAACGCAGCGGCAAACGCGGCGTCGCTGCCCACCACGATCAGACGCGGGGACGCAGTGACTTGCAGCTTCGAAAAGACCTCGTCGAAATCGTCCTTCTCAGGGATCGCGGGCACACTCGACACGGACAGGGAACCAAGCGTCAACGGCAGGGGTGCGTCTCCGCAGACAAGCACTACGGCGGTCACTCGCACTCCTTAATCTCTAGCTAGTCTCTGGATCTTTCACTCAGTTTTTCTGACCCCGGCCGCATGTATCGGCCGGTCGACGGCACGCACGCTATCGTAGCGGTCTTCGGCGACCTTGCCCGTTCACGCTGTACGACGGCCCGTCACGTGGGCGTTTAGTTCGATAGTTGGGGTACTGGGCTAGACTGTTCTCCCGGTCACTGCCCTAGGTGGCAGAACCACGCGGTCGGACATCGGCTGCGAGTCGACCGTAGGAGACAACGTCATGCCGGCAATCGTCCTGATCGGCGCCCAGTGGGGCGACGAGGGCAAGGGCAAAGCTACCGATCTACTGGGCGAACAGCTTCAGTGGGTGGTGCGCTACCAGGGCGGTAACAACGCCGGACACACCGTGGTCCTCCCCAACGGCGATAAGTTTGCTTTGCACCTGATCCCGTCGGGCATCCTCACCCCGGGCGTGCGCAACGTCATCGGCAACGGTGTCGTCGTCGACCCCGGTGTGCTGCTGGAAGAGCTGGCTGGTTTGGAGAAGCGGGACGTCGACACGTCCAATCTGCTGCTCTCGGCCGATGCGCATCTGATCATGCCGTACCACG
>JAAYXN010000279.1 GCA_012515885.1 Rhodococcus sp. (in: high G+C Gram-positive bacteria) | reverse complement strand
TCGCATCGGCGACGATCTCGATCGTGATCGTTCCGAAATCGACTGCGCCAGAGGTGTAACGCCTCATCGTGGGCAGCTCTTCCGCAACCTCGACCATTTCGTCCATGAACGTCTCAATGCCCTCGAGCGGGACGGCCATCAGCTGCGAGCAGTCTCGCATGAGCCCGGTGTACGCCGAGGGCACGCTGGCGTCGCGGCACCGCTCAGCCAGGTCGAGATAGCGCTCGTAGAAGTCCATCAGCCGGTTGGCCACATGCAAGATCCCGTCGGCGTCGGCGTCGGCGTCGCTGTCGTCCTCGCCGAACACCCGCGTGAACGCCGGCGCTTCGATGAAGGATTCCAGTCGGCTGGTGAGCTCGGTCAGGTCAGCAATGCGATCCTCGACGAACGCGGCGACCTCCTTGCCGGTCCGCAGATACCGGCCCGCCGTTGACGAGTAGTGCAGTTCGCAATCGCGGATACGCGAACGCAGCTTTGCGGATCGCTGGACGAGTATCGACACGAAAACCCCCCAACGCCACTCCGCTGGCTTTTCGCGAAGCAGCGCATCGAGTTCCGCTGCGGTGTGGGCGATCGCAGCGACCCGAGGCTTCTCGTCGGGCGTGTCAGCCGGCGGTACCTCAGGCTGAGATGTGATCGACCGCATCAACTCGGCCCCTTCGACGCCGTAGACGCCCCTCTTGTCGCCGCGCGACGCCCAACGATGCTGTCGGTCGGCACGCAGAGCCAGGAGTTTGGCTTCGTCTGCTGCCTCGAGCCGGCGTTCCTGTTCGCGGCGGACAAGTGCGCGCACTCCGAAGAACAGCCCAACGGCAGCCGCCACTCCGAGGATGATCCAGTAGTAGGTGATGACCACCCAGATCAGGATCAGCACACCGAAGAACGCCGCTTCCCAGTCGGAATCTGAACCGCGACTGGCCATCATGACCGCCTGTGCCTGCTGACGAACACCTGTACGTCCCGGCTACAGCGGCTGGGTGGGACCGATGCTGCGTGCCCACTCGAGAACCGCCGGCTTAGCGTCCAGGCACAAGGTGTCGACCGCTGACACCAAGACGATCGCCGACTCCGCCGGTGCGAACCCCGTTCTGTCCAGCTTGCCCAGCACCGCCGGTGGTGGCACCCCGAAGCGCAGTTCGTGACAGATACCCTTGCCGATGTCGATCATGTCGGTGACCGAGTCGTAGTAGACGCCCATGTTGTCGAGCTGCATGAGGAAGTCGTACTGATCGGCCCGGGCCGGAACCGCCAGCGCCACTGCGCCGCACACCGCCCCTACAGCTGCTGCGATAACCCCACGTCCGCGCATCATCCCCCCTTGATTTGCGCTTCCGAGGTGACAGTAACCCCACCCACCGACAAGGCCGTCGCCGTCGTCACCCCGCGCCCAGCCGCTTACGGAGACTGTCGGTCGGCTGCCTGAGTGCGACGAAATCACCGCCCGGCAATGTTGCGGGACGCCCTGAACGCGTTCGCGAATAGGGCTGTGTGGAAACCGTCTTGGGATATCTTGGCGGTCCCCGACGAAGCGTGCTTTGGCAGTGCGCAAAGTGTTTTCAGCTTGGCACCGCCGGAAGAATGGCGCGAGTGCCGCGGCTATGGATCCACCGATTCCGCTCACGTGGCCGCTGGTAGGGCTGAATCGGGGCCGAAGCACTCGCGACCAGAAGGTCTGACCGAGCAAGAAACCGAGAACGCCGAGCTACGCCGACTCGACTACAGCCATATCCCACCCTTGCGTATCGCTGAACGGTACGCAGGTGGCAGGCGACGGCGGCGTTGATGGCTCGCAAAGTGACCGGCCTCCTAGAGGATGCGGCTGACGTCTA
This sequence comes from Rhodococcus sp. (in: high G+C Gram-positive bacteria), assembly GCA_012515885.1. GTDB lineage: Bacteria > Actinomycetota > Actinomycetes > Mycobacteriales > Mycobacteriaceae > Rhodococcus_F. The sequence goes on along the minus strand of JAAYXN010000279.1, from coordinate 21 downwards.
ACCGCGGCGCAACCAACAAGC
>JAAYXN010000278.1 GCA_012515885.1 Rhodococcus sp. (in: high G+C Gram-positive bacteria) | reverse complement strand
TGGCGGATCGTCAAGCCATCGATTGCGATCATCGCGCTCCTCGGACTGTGGGAAATCGCTCCCCGCATCGGGCTCGCGGACCCCGTGTTCCTCCCGCCATTTAGCACCGTGATTGACGCACTGGGAGGACTCATCTCTTCGGGTCAGCTTTCGGAACACCTGTCAGCGTCGCTGTCTCGGGCCACTATCGGCTTCACCATTGCGGTGGCGGCCGCTATCCCTGTCGGTATCGCGATCGCGTGGTACCGCCCGGTCTCAGAATTCTTGAGCCCGATCCTGGAACTGTTCCGCAATACGGCAGCCCTCGCGTTGCTTCCGGTGTTCGTGTTGATCCTCGGTATCGGCGAAGAATCAAAGATCGCGCTGGTGATCTTCGCGTGCTTCTTCCCGATCCTGCTCAACACCATTTCCGGGGTCCGCACCGTCGATCCGCTGCTAATTAAGTCGGCGTCCTCGCTTGGGCTGCCACCGATACGCCTGTTCCAGAAAGTGGTCCTACCTGCTGCCGTTCCCACAATTTTCACTGGTATTCGCATGGCGGCAGCCTCGTCGATACTTGTGCTTATTGCGGCTGAAATGGTGGGCGCGAAAGCTGGCCTCGGTTATCTGATTACCGCTTCCCAACTGAATTTCCAGATCCCCAACATGTATGCGGGCATCGTCGCGATCTCAGTGCTGGGCATCACTATTAACGCAATTTTGGTCACCATCGAGCGGCGGCTCTCCCGGTGGCGCGAGAACACGTAAGGCACGGTCAATGAGTACACAATTTCATTTCAGCGCATGACGCGAAGCCCGTCTCCGCTGAGACCGTTCTTCGGCACGGTCTTCGTTCCCGCCGCGATCTTCGGCATTGGACAGGGCGCTGGCGCCCCGGTGATCGCGCTTGTTGCGCGTGATCTCGGAGCATCCGTGGCCGTCGCTGGACTCATCGTCGCGGCGGTGGGTCTTGGCGCGGTGATCGGTGATCTCCCGGCAGGCAGGCTCGTCGCGAAGTTCGGTGAACGACGATCCATCCTCGGCGGCAGTGCGCTCGGCGCCGCTGGAGTACTTATCGCACTGTTTTCGGTGACGCCGTGGATGCTCGCCATCGGTGCCCTGATGACCGGTTTGGCCAATGCTGTGTGGGGTTTGGCGCGGCAAAGCTATCTCGCCGAAGCTGTTCCGATTGAAGCGCGAGCACGCGCGATGTCTGCGTTCGCGGCTATGTGGCGTCTCGGATTCTTCGTTGGTCCACTACTCGGCGCCGGTGTGATCTGGCTGGTGGGTGTGCGCGGCGGATTCGCCATTCAACTGGTCGGCATCCTCGTATCGGGTTGGCTGATGGCGCGTGTCCCGGATATTCCGCGGTCCGATGCCGCTGGCAGTGTCCGGACGCATGCGACGCTGCCGTCGATTTTGAAGCAGCATCGGCGGATGCTGGTGACGTTGGGTTCCGGTTCGCTGTTGATGGGTGCGGCGCGCGCGTCTCGGGAAGCGGTGGTGCCGCTGTGGGCGGCACATATTGGTTTGGATGCGGCGCAGATCAGTTTGGTGTTCGCTGTCGGTGCCGCTTTCGACTTGGCGTGTTCGTATCCGGCGGGCCGACTGATGGATAAATCTGGGCGACGGTTTGTCGCTGTTCCGTCTCTGCTTCTTCTGGGTGTTGCGTACACGTTGTTCCCGCTCACGCACAGTTTCTCGACGATCCTCGCGGTGGCTGTGGTGATGGGGGTTGGCAATGGTTTCGGCAATGGGGTCATCATGACGCTCGGTGCCGATATTGCGCCGCCCGCGACGAGAGCCGAATTTTTGGCGGCGTGGCGTTTGACTCATGACACGGGAATGTTTGCGGGTCCGTTCGCGATTGGTGCTCTTGCTGTTGCGGTTCCCCTTGGCGGCGCGATCGTGGCGTTAGGTGCGTCAGCGATGCTGGGCAGTGCCCTGCTGTATCGCTACATTCCCCGCTACGTGCCCTGGCCGCTGAAACCGGTGATCGTGGAAGAAGGCGCAGCGTTGGCCCACACCCGCTGACTTGGTGGCCTATGGGCGAAATCACTTCACTGAAAACTGGTTCAAATTATCGCTACCGCAGGATGGTTTGTTACATTCGCTGGGCGCATGGGAGAGGGCCCGGCGCCTTAGGGGAGCGACCAAGGGGGAGCGATGAAAAACCAGTCAGCAGTCGATGCTCGATACCGCAGTGACAGCAACGAAATGTCCAGGGCACGTGCATACCTGACTGTCGCAGGATGCGCCACGATCGTGCTCACCACGACAATCGCATCCTCACTCGTTGAGGCCATCGCCTCGTAATCACGTGTGCCGCACAGCGGCAAGACGTTGGCCGCGCCCAACTGGGCGCGGCCAACGTGCTTTAACGAAGCTCGTCAGGCCACTCATCTGCGGGTATCAACTGACGGGTCAGTCGAGAAGTGCGAATCGCCTCAGTCTCATCAATACGTGAAGCAAGGAAATCCCATTCCACCGCAGGTATTTCAGCTTCTGCGCGGGCAAGGACTCCAGCGTCCCGCGTACCCCACTCGATCGGCATGATCGTCACCATCTCCCACGTGTCGTCCGTGCTGTGACGGCTTCGATCGTTGCACAGGGCAACTGCTGGAACACGATCGCCGACGCGCAGCCGTTGCAGTGGACGGCGCGCGATATTACGTGTCACCAGTGCATATTTCGGTTCATTGCCGGGCTTCGCGACATCGAGCAGCGACAGCAACGTCACACCGCGCGGCTGCAGCGCGCCCACCACGGCGGGCACGACAGGATTGTCGCGATACAGATCATCAATGCTTCCGACTTTGCGCGGCACCCACAGCACCAGCCACACACACGTCACTGCACCGGCAACCAGAACGAACCCCAGGACCGTTGCCCACGCACGGCCCACGAAAAATAAGCCCACGGCACCCGCCACGAGGGCAAGAGCTACCAGCGCTGAGGAAAACTGAAGCCGCCGCATATCCCCGAGAGTTTGGTTCACCGAACGGGCGTGAGCGCGGTCTACCTCAAAGTCGATGTGTCGCACCCGCCCAAAATATCGGATGCCTCGCAGCTACGTCACCCGCATGCCGTTACCCGACGCTGGGCCCCAGCAGGTCATCAGCATCAGTGATTCGGTAGGCATACCCCTGCTCAGCGAGAAAACGCTGCCGGTGAGCGGCGTATTCAGCGTCGAGCGTGTCGCGCGCCACGACCGAGTAGAAGTGCGCTTGGCCGCCGTCGTGCTTGGGACGCAGCAGACGACCGAGTCGCTGCGCTTCCTCCTGACGGGAGCCGAACGTGCCGGATACCTGCACCGCCACCGACGCTTCTGGGAGGTCGATCGAGAAGTTCGCGACCTTGCTGACCACCAGTGTTTGGAGTTCACCAGCTCGGAACAGGTCGAAGAGTTCTTCGCGTTCCTTCGTCTTCGTTGACCCCTTGATGACCGGGGCACCCAAGGCTTCGCCCAGTTCATCAAGCTGATCGAGATAGGCACCGATCACCAGCGTTGGCGCATTCTTGTGCTGGTCCAGGATCGATTTCACGACGGCGATCTTGGTGTGCGCGGTGGAACAGAGCTTGTAGCGCTCATCTGGCTCGGCGACCGCATAGGCCATGCGTTCGGCGTCGGTCATCGTCACGCGCACCTCGACACAATCGGCGGGAGCGATCCAGCCCTGCGCCTCGATGTCTTTCCACGGTGCGTCGTAACGCTTAGGTCCGATGAGGGAGAAGACGTCACCTTCACGGCCATCTTCACGCACCAGGGTGGCGGTGAGCCCGAGTCGGCGGCGAGATTGCAGATCCGCTGTCATCCGGAAGACCGGTGCGGGCAGCAGGTGCACCTCGTCGTAAATCACCAGGCCCCAGTCGCGGGAATCGAAAAGCTCCAGGTGCTTGTACTCGCCCTTCGTCTTGCGGGTGATGACCTGATAGGTGGCGATGGTGACGGGGCGGATTTCCTTCTTCTCGCCCGAGTACTCACCGATTTCTTCTTCAGTGAGGGAGGTACGCGCGATGAGTTCGCGCTTCCATTGACGGCCCGCGACGGTGTTGGTGACCAGGATCAGCGTGGTCGCTTTCGCCTTCGCCATAGCGGCGGCACCGACCATCGTCTTACCCGCACCACAGGGCAGGACGACGACACCGGAGCCGCCAGCCCAGAACGAATCGGCCGCCATCTCCTGGTAGTCACGCAGCTCCCACGTGCCATCAGCGGAGCCTTCAGTGACGCCGTCGAAGTCGAGGTCAATGGGGTGCGCTTCACCGTCAACGTACCCCGCGAGGTCTTCAGCGGGCCAGCCAACTTTGAGGAGCATTTGCTTGAGACGGCCACGCTCAGAGGGGTGCACGATCACGGTGTCGTCGTCGACCTTGGCGCCGAGCATCGGCGCGATCTTCTTATGGCGGGTGACCTCCGTGAGAACGGCCCGGTCCAGGCTCACGAGGGTGAGGCCGTGGGCGGGGTTTTTCACGAGCTGCAGGCGCCCATAGCGGGCCATGGTGTCGACGATGTCGACGAGTAGCGGCTGGGGGACAGCGAACCGCGAGTAGGTGACGAGGGCGTCAACGACCTGTTCGGCGTCGTGCCCGGCAGCACGCGCGTTCCATAGGGCGAGGGGAGTGATTCGGTAGGTGTGGACGTGTTCGGGAGCACGTTCGAGTTCGGCGAAGGGGGCGATGGCCTGGCGGGCGTCGTTGGCGCGTGCGTGGTCCACTTCGAGTAGCAGTGTCTTGTCAGATTGCACGATCAACGGTCCGTCGGTCACGGATGCCTCCCTTTCAGGGCCAGGTTTTGGCCAGCCCTCCCATTCTCCCGAAAATGTGACAAGTCGGCCACACCACGGCCCTCAACGCCTGAGGCGTCGGATTTATTGCCTGTGCCTCCCCGCACCGCGTAACCGTTCCCGAGGAGGAGTGCCGCGGCGATAGAAGTCAGCGGACAAACAAGTGATCCAGCCAGAAAGCCCATCACAGCCAGCGCTAGTAGCGTGATCTGACCTGGCCGACTTCGCTGGCCGGTGGGGGACGCGCTCACCCGACGGGGCTGGCGTAGGTGATGCGGTGAAGGGTGAAGCTGCGGACCGCTCCGGCCGCGGGATCGAACGCTTCCAGCTGTCCGCCGCCCACCCCGATCGGATCGACGATGCGATGAGACGCCGTGCCCTGCGCATCGACATAGCCAATCCGCACACTCGAACGGCTACGGGCGGCATTCGACAGTGTCGACACAATCAGCGGACCCGTCATGCGCGCTGAATCCGAACGATTCGACGCCGACGCTTTATCGCCCGCGCGTAGCGTCCGCACCATCGTCAACCTCTGCTCAGCATCAGGCACCGACAGTGACGGAGAGCGCCCCGCACGGCCACGGCGCACCGGTACCCGCGCACCCCGCGGCCGCAGATCAACCAGCGCACCCGTGGAATCTTCACCCGCTGCGGCAAAACCAGCGGCCCGCAGCTCATCAAGCACAGCCCGCAACGGCGCCTGCGACACCGCGACCGTCGGCGCCAACGCGCGCAGCGCCAACGTTTCCGCGACGGGAGAAGCCATCACCTCCGCGAGAAGACTGGGATCCTCACAGCGCAAGAACGACGACGCGACACCGGCCCGCAGCCGCCCGTGCCTGCGCGCCACGTCGTCGACGAGATACGTCAGCGACTGGGGGATAGGTGTCCGCGAGTGCGTATCGAAGAGTGCATGAATCTCTGCCGCCGTCATTCCAGCATCGAGTGCCCGGCGGATGCTGTCTTCCCCGATGCGATACATCGACGCCGCACCCGCCGACTCAAGATCGGCAACCAGCGTCACCCGATCCAACAGGTCCGGAGTCAGCTGTCCGGGGGCGACGATAGTGAGATCTGCCTGCACCAGCACGTAGTCGATCGGCTCAGGTAGGGCCTGCGCCATTTCTGCTTCGGTATTGCCGCCGTGCAGCAGTGCCCGCCCCGGGGAGCTGATAGCGCCGCGCGCCACCAAGCCCACCGCAGCGGCTTCACGCAGGGTCTTCGCGACCGACGGCGCACGCAGTCGCGGTGCCTGACGCGGGCGCTCCCACGACAGCGACAGGCTCACGTCGCTGTCGCTGAGCGCCGTCCCCGGATCGAACTGGGCCAGGACGTCGAAAATTGCGCGACGATCGTCCGGCGCGTTGGGTGCACGCACCTCCTCAGAGAGCGCGGCAATCGGCTTATCGGACTGGTCGCGTTCGCCAATGAACCACGGCATGCGCGCCATCTCGAACCACGCCCCGGCGAGGGTGAACCAGCGGGTCTCCGTGGACGCATTAAGCCATGAATCAGCCGTGGTTGTCGGCGCCCAGAAATTGTCGCCGCTGTCGGACACTGGCGGATCGGGCAGACCCGCGGCAATCAAACCTGCGGCAGCCAGAATCTCGACGACAAGACTGAGCCGAGCTTCATCGATGCCGGTGGTTTTGGCGAGCCGCTTGAGTTCGCGCACTCCGAGCCCGCCTGCCCGCAGCATGGGCGCTGGCATCGCGCCGAGCGCAGCGATCACATCCTGGCTGTGCCGGATCAGTTCGAGAGCTTCGCCAGCTGCGGCAGCATTGACATCGGCGGTAGCGAGCGGTGTGGGGTTGATCGCCGGTGGACGCAGCCCCGCCGGGTCGAAGACGCTTTCACCGCGCAGAATCTGCCCGACGCCGTGAGGTAACTCCACCGTCTCATCGTCGATGTGACGCAGCAGCCCGGCCGCCAGCAATTGCTGCACGGGACGGTCCGGGGGTGTCCCGGGAGCGGCATCTCGGGTACGTCCAAGCGGACTGGAATGGGCCAGGGTGTCGAGCAGCTTGCGCTCGGCGGGACTAATCGCGGCCAAAGTGGATGCGATGACATGAGGATCGAGCGGAGCGGCCACCTCACGTGCGCGTCCTTGCCGCCACGGCAACGCGTCCGCAGACACCACAGATAAACCAGAATCCGGACCCCACACCAGCGCCCGCGCCCGGAGGTCGCCAACAAGCGACTTGAGCGCTCGCTGCTTGACCCGTCCACTGATGACACTGCTCAACGTCTCGAAAGACACCGGTTCTGTGGTTGCGCCCTCGGACGCGAGGAGATCAATAACACCCAAATGCAACGCAGACAGGGAGTCGCTGGCGCGGGCTATCGAACTGCGTTGCTCGGCCCGGCGAGCGAGAACATCCATCGACGTCGGCGGGGGAACTGCCAGGTCTGGGCGCAGACGCAGCAACTCGGCAAGCTCGTCGTCGCTGCGCAAACGCAGCCATTCAACGAAAGTTGCCGCCTCGTGTTGGGGGCGGCGGGAACGCTTGGTCGGGGGCGCTGTGTCGGTCATTGCCTACCAGATTAGTGACCTGGGCTGTACGACGGCGACGGCTGGTGTCAAAATGGCGGTGTGGCTAAGAATGCGAAGAACCAGTATGTCGATCCAGGCTGGCCGGAGGTCGCCGAAGGCGACCACGCAGTGAGCGAGCTGGTGTCGAACCGCGCAGGCAACCTGTCGCCGTACGGTGAGTACACCCAGTTCCCGGTTCCGGTGAAGTCTCTTCCTTACGTGCATCCGCACACCATCGTCAATCGCTGACGAAACCTGCGATATAGGTCGGGCCCCGTCATCGGCGGGGCCTGACCTATATCGCAGAACCTGCCGTCGACCCTTCTCGCATGCATTTTTTACTCCCGCATGCGCAATTGCCGATCCGGGAAAGACAAACGGCATGCGGGAACAGTGTTGACGACCTTGTGTGGCCTGTGCGGTACGCAGAGATGTGTGTGCCCCCGCCCAGATCCCTGGGTGGGGGCACACACGTAAGCGGAGATATTGCCGAACGGGTTTAGCCGAGGAGGTGGCGGTTCGCGTCGATGAACGCGAGTGCCTGCGGGTCCAGCTCGATACCGAAGGAGCGGACGGTCTCGATAGCGGTGTCGATGGCGCTCTGCACGTCTTCGGTGGGAGCGACTGCGGCGACAACAGCCTCGGGCTCGGGGGTGGTGGCTGCAGGAGCGGTGCGCTGCGTCGGTGCGCTGGTCAGGCCCAGGCGTGACGAGCAGGACGGCCATGCGCCCCATCCCTGAGATTCCAGGACGCGCTCAGCAACGACGATCTGCTGCTCGCGGGTGGCCTGGTTAGCGGTGGGGGCGAACTCGCCGCCACCATGAGAGGTCCAGGTGCGGGGGTTGAACTGGAGACCGCCGTGGTAGCCGTTTCCGGTGTTGATGGACCAGTTACCGCCAGCCTCGCACTGTGCGAGACGGTCCCAGTCAGAGTCAGGTGCAGCATTCGCGTTTCCTGCGAAGGCAGCTCCGGCAACACCCATGATGGCTCCTGTAACGGCGACCTTAGCTACCTTGCGGCCGGTGTTCGTGGGCTTGCGATGGCGTCCGCTCATGATGGTCGAGATCCTCTCCACGCGCGCCTGCGAGGTCAGCTGTCGGGTTCGAGCTGAGAGGTCGCTCGGCCTCGCCTTTCCTGGCGGGAAAGGGTCTGGCTTCACCCCAAGGCCGTGACGTGGTGTGCGTCGCGGCCGGTGTCCTGGAGCCACGGTGCCTGCGGTGTGCGGGCGTTTAGTGGTTCCTGGGAGGACTGGTGGGTCCCCCGTCCCCGTCCCTCGGAATGCTTCGTTGGGAATCTCAGACTCGCGGGACAGGGTTTGGCGCGGCGAGTCTGGATTTGGTTGAGGTTTCCTCAACCGGTGATGACGGTAGTACTACTCAGGCGCCGTGTCACCATTAGGTAACGGGGGCGCCGCTCTTGTTGTTTCCGTCCACTTTTCGGCGCTGAGCGCCTATTCCCAGCTAGCTGGCCTAACCGTCGATGAGGGTCTGATGTACACCGGACCGTTACAGGTCCGTGATGTGACTAAGATCACATGCGTGTGGTGGTGCTCACGATGTCTTTGCCCAACGGCATGAGCGAAATCGGGATCATCTTCAGGTTTGCGACGGCCAGTGGGATACCAATAATCGTGATCGCCATCGCGACCGCCGTCACGATGTGCGTCAGCGCCAGCCAGATCCCGGCAATCAGGAACCAGATGATGTTGCCGATCAATGAACCCATCCCTGCCGTCGGCTTATCGACGACGGTCTTGCCGAAAGGCCACAGCGCGTAAACGCCGATTCGGAAGGACGCGATTCCGAACGGGATGGTGATGATGAGGATGCAGCAGATGATCCCCGCGAGGAAGTAGCCCAAAGCGAGCCAGAGGCCGCCGAAGATGAGCCAGATTATGTTCAGTAGGAACCGCATGACCGGAGGCCTTCCTGGTAGCACCAGCGCTAGCCCTGGTGGCTGTTTGCCAGATGACTTACGAGCTATGTGGGTGCAGCGGCGACGACGTCAACGGCGGCTTCGACGGCCCGAGGTCAACGCGTAAATGATCGCCAGAACAAAACCTAGCGGTGCGGCCGCCATGGCCAGTACGTACAGCACCAGATTGGGTGACGACTCCATGAAAACGTGGACGACAAACACCGCAATGATGGAGACGATGCCTATCGCGAACGAGGCAAGGGCCGCGTAGAAGAGGACCGGTGCATGCTTGGGCGCTGTGCTCACCGCTCCACGGTAAGCCACCACGCTCACTGGCGGTGCGGGTGGCAGGCAGATAAGCACGTGCTTGCACTGTGCGCGACAGGCTAGACTTAACTCATCGGCGCGTCCTGCAACCTGGTAGGGCGCGTTGTTTTGCATTGTCCACGTGCCGCACTCACTCGGAGTGCGGCGGCTGTCAGCGGAGCGGGTGAACACGGTGCCGACCGGCAAGGTGAAGTGGTACGACGTCGAAAAGGGCTTCGGCTTTTTGTCCCAGGAGGAAGGCGAGGACGTCTATGTGCGTGCCTCTGCCCTACCTACCGGTGTTGACGGCCTCAAGGCGGGTCAACGTGTCGAATTCGGTATGGCTGCGGGTCGACGTGGACCTCAAGCGCTCAGCGTGAAGGTTCTTGAACCTGCGCCGACGCTGCGCGGCAACGCCCGCAAGCCGGAGCCGACGGCGAAGAAGCACACGCCGGATGAGCTGCACGGCATGGTCGAGGACATGATCACGCTGCTGGAAGCGAAAGTGCAGCCAGACCTGCGCAAGGGCCGTTACCCCGACCGCAAGACAGCGCAGCGCATCTCGGAGGTTGTGCGCGCCGTTGCCCGCGAACTGGACAGCTAAGCCCAGTCCGCCAGCTTTCTAGCCCTGCTGGCTAATAACTTCGATCGCCCAGGTGGCGTGTGCGAGGGGTACGCCTTCATCGTCGACGACCGCTGAGGGGAGTTGGATTTCCACTCCCACCAGCGGGGCGTCGTCGACGACTGCGGGCACGGTTACCGCGGACGCGTCACCGGATCGAAACGGTTCGAAGATCACTGACGCGTCAGCCTCGGTGTATCCGTACACGGAGATCAAACGCCACGGCGCACCGGAAATTTCTTTGGGCAGCGACAGCTGTAGCGGTTGGCCGGGGCGTGCATCGATCACCGTCGCAGGTCCTTCGGTGCAGT
>JAAYXN010000277.1 GCA_012515885.1 Rhodococcus sp. (in: high G+C Gram-positive bacteria) | reverse complement strand
GCTTGAGCCGTCAAGTACCTGGACTAGGAGGGCCATCCCCATGCCGAAACGACACTCCATCCTCGCCCGGTGCACCGCTGCGGCTATCGCCACCGGCGCCCTGATTGCCATGGGGTCCTCGACCGCGCTCGCCCAGCCGACCGCCATTGAGTCGATCGCCGACAATTCAGTGTCACTGAGCGCTCAGGTGCGAGGCGCCAACGTCGACTACACCGTCACGAACGTACCGAGCCGCATCCTCTTCCCCTCCGAATGCGTCACCGTCCTCGTTGACGTTCCCCGCGCAGGCGAGGCCCTCGCCCCGCACGTCATCGACCTGATCCTGTCCAACGACATCGATGCTCTCGGGCTCATTTCGGATCTGCGTTCCCGCGGCGCCGTCGTAGGTACGGACCTCAAGGTCACCTATTCCGGCAGTGTCAGCGGCTCGTTCCGTGACGTGCCCGCAGGTGTCTACGGCGTCCTCACGAACTGCGCAATCACCCTCAGCGGCTTCGATCCCAACCGCGCTGACTACGAAGGCATCGTCGTGTTCGGTAACGGCTCCGGCTCGTCGAGCGGAACAATCTTCGGCTCCTAGACGAAAGAAGGCTCCGCCAGCGAAACTTCGCTGGCGGAGCCTTCTTTATTGCCCGCGATCAGGGCAGGCTTTCGATACCGCCGTCACGGATCTGCTTCCAGGCATCCACCGGATGAATACCGCGCCGCAGGGCGTCAGATTCGATCATTAACCCCAGCAGCATCGAGGTCAGGTACGCCGAGTCTTCAGAGCGGTGAGCCCGGCAGCGAGCCTGAATCCACCGCGTCGAATCCTGGTGACGTGCCGCTTCGACCATATCGAGGACACAGCGGAACAGTTCACGCTCTTCCTGGTCGATGCTTTCCTGTGTCTCCGGTGCGGGAGTCACCTCGCCGCAGCAAGACGGTGCAAGGTCCAACGCTGGGGTACTCATGACGCCGCCTTCTCTGATCGACGGGCTTCGCGAGCGAGTGCACGGTCGCGTGCTTCCTCGAACTTGCTCGCCTTATCCGCGAGGTCTTCAAGGTAGACAGCGATCTCTTCGCGGTACTTTTCGCCGACCGAGCTAAAGTCGGTGCGTTCCATGAGGTTCCATTTACGCAGCACCGGTTCGACAACGTCTTCAATGTGCTGACGTAGGTCGTAGATGCCGCCCTTGGCGATGAGCACGGCGTTGCGTCGGAAGTTGTCCATGCCGGCGCCTGGCATCTGGAAATTGGTGAGCACCTTGTGGATTGACGCGATCGCTTGATCGGGCGCGATCTCAAGCGCTCCGGCAACGATGTTGCGGTAGAACATCATGTGCAGGTTCTCATCGGCAGCGACGCGTGCGAGCATGCGGTCGGCAATCGGATCACCGCAGGCTTTGCCGGTATTGCGATGCGAGACCCTGGTCGCCAGCTCCTGGAAGGTCACATACGACACCGAGTCGAGCATGCTTGATGGTCCGGGATCGAAACCCTGCACCATGTGCGACATGCGGGCATTTTCCAACGCGACCGGATCAACACCGCGGGTCACGACAAGGTAGTCGCGCATCACGATCGAGTGCTTGGCTTCCTCCGCGGTCCAGCGACCCACCCACGTGCCCCACGCGCCGTCACGAGAAAAGTGTTCGGCGATTTCACGGTGATACGACGGTAGGTTGTCCTCGGTGAGCAGGTTCGTGATCATCGCGGCCTTGGCGGTTTCGGACAACTTCGACTGCTCAGGATCCCAGTCGAGGCCGCCGAGCATCGCAAAGTTCTGGCCGTCATCCCACGGGATGTAGTCGTGGGGATGCCATTCCTTCGCCATCGACAGGTGCCGGTTGACTTCCTGCTCGGCAACTTCCTGGAGTTCGTGCAGGAGTTCCCGGTCGGTGAGTACAGCGTTCACAGTTCTGCTCCGTTTCCTGTTCCTCGGTATCCGATGCGCATTAGCAGTTGGGGCTCGCCGGCGAGGCTCAACCGCTGCGCAAGGCGGGTGGCGGCGTCTTCGACCCGTAGTGGGTGGGTCAGTACTGAGGCGCACAGCCGTGCGTCGACGGCGGTAAGCCAGGCGCGTTCGACTGCCATCCCGAGGCGAATGAGATGTTCCGCGGTGGTGGTGTGCGCGCTAAAAACGAGGACCGTTTCGCTTTCGATTGCGGCGGCTAGCGAATCGGTGTCGGGGACGCCCTGTGTGATTACGGAACGGTCGGGGTCGATCGTTTCGAAACCGCCCGGGTTCCAGTGCGACGTCCACGGAAACACTTCACGTTTCTGCTGGACGTTGTGTTGGGCGAGTTTGGCTGAGTACGTCAATGTTTCGGCGAGTGCGGCAGATTCGTCGCCGCCGATTACCCGGATGAACACCGAGTCGGCGCTGTTAGTGCCCCGGTGTGCGGCGGCAACAATGTCAGAAATGGTGTCGGCCGGAACGGCGATATCCGCGAATTGACGACGATGGCTGCGGCGTCGAGAGATCGCCGAAAACTGACGTAGGTCAGTGCTATTGGGTGCCGATGAGCCGGTGGATTCGACCACTGCGAGCAGTTCTGGGTTGGTGGGGTCCGGCAGCACATCGGTGTGGGTGTTGCGGCCAAGCGCCCGCAGGCCGACCTCCAGATTGGTCACTGCAGCGCCACACGAGATCAGTAGATCGGCACGCGGTGAGCAGTGGACGGAGGTCCGTTCGCGAACTTCGGCTCTACGGTCGATAAGCCGCACGTCCCAGGGTTGGCTGTCGTAGACGGACGGAGCGGCGGCAATGACACCCGCGACTACATCGGTGTCGCTGTAGCTCCAGCCGTCCGTCATGAAGCCCTCCTTATTTGGCCGCTCTCGTCTTCTCACCGCCGCGCCGTTCACTTCGGCTTCGATTCGACGTAACTTCAGCTTCCAACGGACCGCTCATATGCAGGAGGGGTCAAAAGTCCCCGATCAGGAAAAGAAGGTCCCTCGCGGCGTGGTCCGGATTGCCGGTACGGTGCGAATAACAGAACTTATGGAGGTAGCGAGAAAATGAGCACGCGGGTGTTCTTGGTGGACGACCACGAAATCGTGCGGCGTGGGCTCGCTGACCTTCTCAGTAGCGTCCCCGACTTCGAGGTTGTTGGCGAGGCTGCGTCGGTCGGTGAAGCACTGGTGCGTGTACCCCAATCTGGCGCTGACGTCGCAGTTCTTGATGTTCGCTTGCCCGACGGCAACGGTGTGGAATTGTGCCGCGACCTGCGTGCAGCGTCCCCGCAGCTGCGCTGTTTGATGTTGACGTCGTACTCCGACGACGAGGCGCTGCTGGACGCGATCATGGCTGGTGCGTCCGGGTTTGTGCTGAAGCAGATCCTGGGTACGGATTTGATTTCGGCGGTGCGCACGGTCGGTGAGGGCGGCTCGCTGCTCGATAGCCGCACCACTGCGGCGCTGATGAACCGGATTCGTTCAGAACGCACCAGCGATCCGCTTGCTGAACTGTCCGATCAGGAGCGTGCCGTCTTCGATCTGATCGGGGAGGGCCTGACTAATCGTGAGATCGCTGAACGCCTGTTCCTTGCCGAAAAGACGATCAAAAACTATGTGTCACGGTTGCTCGCCAAGTTGGGGATGCAGCGACGCACCCAGGCGGCTGTGCTTGCGGCGGATCTGCGTAATCAGCGTTCGAACTAGCTTTATGGCAGTGGTACCACCCAGGTGACCACGGTGCCGGAGGCGCCAAGTGTTCCGGTGCCGGAGGCGCCAAGTGTTCCGGTGCCGGAGGCGCCAAGTGTTCCGGTGCCGGAGGCGCCAGGAGTTGTGGTGCCGGAGGCGCCTGATGTTGCGGATGTGATGGTGCAGGTTCCGCCGCATTGTTGGGCGCGGCGGCTCATGTTTTCGAGGCCGCTGCGTCGACCGCTGTCGCTGATTCCGACGCCGTCGTCGCTGATGACGAGGGTGAGGTTGCTGTCGGCGGTGACCGCGATGTCGACGGTTTTTGCCTGCGCGTGACGCAGTGCGTTGCTGAGTGCTTCACGGAGGACAGCTTCGGCGTGTGCGTGAATTCGGGCGGGAACGAGTGTGTCGATTGCTCCGGCGAAACGAACGTCGGGGACGACGGAGGACTGGACGGTGAGGTCACCGATTGCGTCGAGGAGACGTCGGCGCAGACTTGTTGACGCTGTCGCACCGGTGGTTTGTAGATCAAAAATGGTGGTG
>JAAYXN010000276.1 GCA_012515885.1 Rhodococcus sp. (in: high G+C Gram-positive bacteria) | reverse complement strand
CTTGCCGTGGGCACGGCAAACGAAGCCGGGTCTATCGCCGACGGCGCGGCCACGGTGGATGCCGCAACAGCTTCGGAACTGCTGTGTGCCGCAGCACCTGCCCTGCACACCACAGTCCGCACCCTCGTCCACGCGATTCTGCGGCTACCTACGTCCGAGCGAAAGAGCCGAGGCTCCGCTGCCGCAGAATCTGTGGCCTAACACGTGCGGAGGTACACGACGTACACACCGGACATGCTGGCCGACGCCGTCAAACAGTCGACCAGCATGGCCGGGGTGATCCGCGTTCTTGGCCTGAGACCTTCAGGCGGCATGCACACCCACCTTCGGCGCCGAATCACAGCCCTAGGAATCGACACCTCGCATTTCACAGGAAAGGGGCATACGCGAGGCAAACGCAGCTATAACCGGCTGGGTTGGGAGGACATACTCATAATCAGGCCTGATGGCAGCGCGCGGGCAAAACCACATCAATTGCGCCGCGCACTCATCGAATCGGGGGTGCCGTACGCGTGTGAGCAATGTGCGCTAATGCCGGAGTGGAACGGAAAACCGCTGACTCTTCATGTTGACCACATCGACGGAAACTACTTCGATTGCAATCCATCGAACGTCAGGTTCCTCTGCCCGAATTGCCACAGCCAGACCGAAACTTGGGCAGGCCGAAATCGATAGACATCGACACCTGCCAGCCAGGAACCAAAGTCGCGCGCAGCCCAACAGATCGAGTAGGCTGTCCATCGCGCGCGAGTGGCGAAATTGGTATACGCGCAGCACTTAGGATGCTGTGCCTTAGGGCGTGGGGGTTCGAGTCCCCCCTCGCGCACCACCGAAATTGACCCCTGACCTGGTATTTATTTCACCGGGTTGGGGTCTTTTCATGTCGTTCCTTGAATGGAAGACGCGCACGGAGACGATCCCGGGCGGCGGAGGAAACCTTAAGGGGTCGCGAACTACTGATTGCGGAGCGAGTCGAGCAGTCGGCCTAGCGCCTCGGTCGTATCCGGCCCCACTCGCGACTGTTTCCACGTCGATAGTCGGCCAGTTTTTCCGCCCGGCGTCGCAAGGGCCGCACCAGAGAAGTTACCGGCCTGAACCGGCCCCGGCTCGCGGTCTCCTCGCAGGTAAAGCAACCGGTCAGGTACCGTCGTTGTCGTGTCCGACAATCTCAAGCGCAGTCGACCGGCACTGATCCTTGTGGTCGCTGTCGGGACCATTGGTTGTCTGGCGCTCGGCTGGTGGCAGTGGGAGCGCTATGAAAGCGCATCCGGGAGCGGCCAAAACCTCGGGTACGCGCTGCAGTGGCCCCTCTTCGCAGCATTCCTGGTCTTCGCTTACCGACGCTTCGTCCAACTTGAGGATCAGCAGGCTGAAGATGTCAGTGAATCGCCTGACGAGCCTGCGGCAAAAGCAGCGACCGTCCGAGAAATCCCCGCCGACCTGTTGCCTCCGCGCCCACAGGCACCGAAGGCAGCCGACGAAGCGGACACTGATCTTGAAGCGGCACAGACCGCTGAATACAACACCTATCTCGCCGAGTTGAATGCTCGCGATCCGCAAAGGAGTAGTTAGTGAGCACTCAGCCCACCGAAGCCACCACCAACGACGAGAACGCAGCGGACGCTGCCCCCGCTGAAATTCATCCCGAAAAGCGCAAGGCAATCAAGGGTTCGCTGCTGCGGTACCGGGTTCTCGCGTACGCCACCGGCGTGTGGCTCCTGGTACTCACCGCGGAGATGATCGCGAAATACGTCTTCAAGGTGCAGGATCTGCCGGGCTTCATCGCCATCGTCCACGGCTGGGTCTACTTCGTGTACCTGCTCCTGACCCTCGACCTCGCAGTCAAGGTCCGCTGGCCTATCGGCCGCACCGTCGGCACCCTGCTCGCCGGCACCGTGCCATTCCTGTCGTTCTTCGTCGAACACAAGCGGACCCAGCAGGTAAAACGCGACTTCGGCGTCTAGCGCCCGCGCCCATGCCGGGCGCAGTCAGCCAGGTGGGCACAATGTCACGACGTATCCGTAGGTGGATACATCGTCACATTGTCCCCAACTAGAGGCCGGTCCCCAGCTAGAGACCCGTCTAGCGGCCGTCCGTAAGCGCCGCAAGCTGCGGCACCAGCAGCCTCAACGCACGACCGCGATGAGAGGCCGCATCCTTTTCTTCTGGAGAAAGCTGAGCGGACGTGCGCACCTCGCCCTCAGGTTGAAACACGGGGTCGTAGCCAAAGCCGCCATTGCCGCGCGGCTCGCGAACAATCTCGCCGCGCCACTCGCCTCGCACCACACTCACGTCCTCTGCAGCCTGCCCTGGCAATGCAAGCGCGCAGGCCGAGACGAACGCTGCTCCGCGCCGCTCGTCCGGGACATCACTGAGTTGTCCCAGAAGCAACGCGGTGTTGGCGTCGTCGTCTCCGTGACGCCCCGCCCAGCGTGCTGAGAGCACGCCGGGCATCGCGTTGAGCGCATCCACTTCGAGCCCTGAATCGTCCGCGACGCACGGCAAGCCGGTCGCGGCAGCGCCGTCCCTAGCCTTCACGAGCGCGTTCTCTTCGAACGTAGCGCCGGTCTCCGGCGTCTCGGGATAGGCATCGACGTCGTTGAGGCTGACCAGTTCGATTCCCGAAATATCCGCGGCCTGTAGGACCCGTTCCAGCTCGCGCAGTTTCTTTGCGTTGCGGCTGGCAACGAGAACCCGTACTCCTGACGTCTTAGGCACCGAACTTCTTCTTCGGTTCGCCCTGCTCCTCGGGTAGTTCACCGGGGTACGGCAGCTCCAGTGCAGCCTTTTGAACCTCGAACAGTTCGTTGCAGCCAGCGAGTGCACTGTCGAGCATCTTGTCGAGGGTGGAGCGCGGGAACGTTGCGCCCTCACCGGTGCCCTGAACCTCGACCAGCGTGCCGGTGTCGGTGGCCACTACGTTCATGTCGACCTCGGCGCGAACGTCTTCCTCGTAGGGAAGGTCGAGGCGCACACGACCATCAACGACGCCGACGCTCACGGCCGCAATCGCACAGGAAATGGGCTGCGGGTCCGCGAGTTGCCCAGCGGCACGCAGGTACGTCACTGCGTCAACGAGCGCCACATAGGCGCCAGTGATCGCAGCGGTGCGGGTACCTCCGTCTGCCTGCAATACGTCACAGTCGATGGCGATGGTGTTTTCACCAATCGCAGCGAGGTCAATGCACGCGCGCAGTGACCGGCCAACGAGGCGGCTGATCTCTTGGGTACGTCCACCAACTTTGCCCTTGACCGACTCACGTGAATTACGTGTGTGAGTGGAAGCAGGCAGCATCGCGTACTCGGCGGTAAGCCAACCGAGCCCCGATCCTTTACGCCACCGCGGCACCCCATTTTCTACGCTGGCGGTGCACATCACGCGGGTCTGGCCGAACTCCACCAGCACCGAACCCGCCGGATGCGTGGTGAAGCCGCGGGTGATTTTGATCTTGCGGAGCTCGTCGTCCGCCCTGCCATCTTCTCGTGTCGTCACGGCAACAGAGCCTAGTGCAGACTCGGTGGCCATCACATGAAGCGGCAGTTTAGATCTCGTAGATTCCGCCAGCAGTCACCGCGCGCACCGGCCCAGAGAACTCTGCTTGAGCCTCGGCGACAACAGCTTCCTTCGATGTCCACGGCGGGATGTGGGTGAGCAAGAGTTCACCGACACCAGCGAGCGAAGCGAGTCGTCCCGCCTCGGTGCCGGACAGGTGGACCCCTTCAGGGCGATCCGGGCTATCGGTCCACGATGCTTCTGACAGCAGTACGTCCGCCCCCTTCGCCAACTCGACGACCTCGTCGCACCAACCGGTATCACCGGTGTAGGTCAGGACGCGACCATCGGCGTCAGTGATGCGCAAACCGTAGGACTCGGGTGGATGATTTACGCGCTGCGGACGAATAGTCAGTGCACCGAACTCGACCGGAGTCCCTGACTCCCACGAGTGCAGATCGATGGTGTCTGACACGTCGTCGGTCTCGCCGCCGCATTCCGCGGACGCCACACCGAGACGGCACGCTGCGTCCGAGGGTGCGTACACCAGCGCACGCCCGGTAGGAGGTGAAGGATGGTAGCGACGCCACACCAGCAACCCCGGGAAATCAAGGCAGTGATCTGCATGCAGGTGGGTCAGCATGATCGAAACATCACCCGGGTCGGCGAAGCGCTGGAGCGCACCGAGGACACCGGGTCCGAAATCGAGTACCAGTGGGGGGGTACCGGGAGCCGAGAGCAAGTAGCCAGAAGCCGGAGAATCCGGCCCGGAGACACTGCCCGAACAGCCCAGAACGGTAAGGCGCATGGTGTCATGCTGCCACGTGGTTGCGTAGAGAAAAAAGCCTCCCCGGCGACGGCGCGTCAGACTCACTCCGAGACGGCGAATGTGACCGACAGACCACGCACGGGGTGAGCGTGGACTTTAGTCACATTCCCTGCGGTTTTGCTGCGATAGCTCGCTGCCTACGATCGCTTGCCGACAGAAGCCACGCGGCGGCGACACCACCGATAGCACCGAACAGGTGCCCCTGCCACGACACGAGTGGCGACGTCGGGAACACGCCCCACAGCAAGCTGCCGTAGACCACGAACACCGCGATTCCGATCAGGATTTGAAGGACGCTGCGGGTGAAGATTCCGCGGACGAGAAGATAGGCAAGCCAGCCGAATACGAGGATCGAGGCACCAATGTGATTGGTGTAGCCGCCGCCGATAAGCCACGTCCCGAGCCCGCCGATGACCCAGATAATTCCGGTGGCTGCCAGGCCCCGCGAGATACCGGTCGCGAGCACCAAGAAACCTAAAATAAGGACCGGGACGGTGTTGGCAAACAGATGTCCCCAATCGTCGTGCAGCACGGGCGCGAACACTACGCCCCACAACCCACTGATCGAACGGGGCTCAATCCCTGCATTTTGAATTCGGCTTCCCGACGCCACATCAATGAGTTCGATGATGTAGAGCAGCAGGGTGAAGCCGCCGATTAGCATCGCCGCCTGCATCCAGACAGGGCGCGTGGACGGCGTAGGCGACGACTGCTCCGGCGGGGGGAAACTCGGTAGGGTCACGCTGTCGAAGGTACCGCCGATCTCAGACATCCGGCTACGCATACTTCGACGCGCCGCGCTCCCCCGAAACGCTGAGTTCACCGAAACGCTGACGGGTACAGGTCTCGGTAGGTGGGTATCGCGGCCACGCTGGTCGCGTCGATGAGCGCGTTGGCGATGGCCTGCTCGACAACATCGGCGGCCACTTCACATACCGCGGTGCGCACCGCGAGATCAGCGGTGAATCCCGGCTGCGCGGGGATTTCCTCCGCGGGGGTACGTGTGCCGGTGGCGAGAGCAAAAATGGTGTCGCCATCGAGCGGGGAGTGTGCGGGGCGAACTGTTCGCGCCAGTCCGTCATGCCCAGCAACAGCGATGCGGCGGCAGGCGGCTTTCGGCAGGGCGGCATCGGTCGCCACCACGCCGATCGTCGTGTTCAACACCGTTCCCTTGGCCGCCAGGTCAGCGGCGGCTGCGACTTCCTGATCGTTCGGTGGCTGCAGCGGATCGCTGGGGTTGCCCCACAGCAGGCCGGTGCGCGGGTTGATCACCATGCCCACAGGGTTGGCCACCATCAGCGCCGCGACGGTGACCCCGGCTGCTGCGCCAGCGGTGATGGTCGCGCTCGCTGTCCCGACGCCGCCCTTGATCGAACCCGCGCGGGCACCGGTCCCGGCCCCCACCGTGCCGGTTGGGCAGCTACTCGACGAGGCTGACGCAGCAGCCAGGTAGCCGAACGTTGAATCCGGTCGCGCCTGCCACTGCCCCACTGGCAGATCGAAAATTACGGCCGCGGGAACAATCGGCACCACCATTCCGGGGCCGCCCATCGCGATGCCATTCCCATGCTCTTCGAGCCACCGCACCACCCCGTCAGCCGCAGCCAACCCGTACACGCTGCCACCGGACAGGACGATCGCATGCACATGCTGGACGCTGTTCTCCGGCGCCAAGAGGTCTGTCTCGCGGGTACCGGGGCCACCGCCGCGGACGTCGACGCCTGCGACCGCTCCGTCGGGAACCAACACCACTGTCGTTCCGCATGCACGTCCGGTTCCTGCGACCTGCGAGGTGCCGACAGTGACGTCATCGTCGAGTTGGGTGTGATGACCGACCCGCAGGCCAGTGACGTCAATGATCGAATTTGTTGGTCCGGGCGCGGTCTCGAGCATGTTTGCCTCGTTTTCCGTAGACGAGCGAGCCTCGCGTCAGCGCGGGCGGACGAGCTAAGGCAACAGCGCCTGTACGAGGGAGTCCTGCATCCACGTCAACCAGTGATAGATGTCGAGGTGCGGTGCGCGCGGATCGTCGGGATCAACCTCGTCAGGGGTCTGGGAATCAATACCCAGGTTAGTACCCATCGCCAGGCGAACATCGTTGATTGACGTCAGCCACGCGTCTGCTTGTTCCGGGGTCAGCGCAAGCTTGCCGCCTTCCGGGGGAACGGTGTCGAGAACGACGGAGCCTGCTGCCACCTTCGCATCAATGATGTCGGGTTCGTGCAGTCCGCGTAGCGCACCATTGGCATCGGCGGTGGTGTCGGCAGCGTCGAGACCGCGGTCGTCGCGCCGCTGAAAGTCGGGAAGGAGCCGGGCCAGAACTGGATCTTCAGGTGCAGTGGTGTTGCCGCTGCGCAGACCGGTGAGTTCAGCGAGTTCGTCGTGGGGCGCCGACTTTGCGCGCTCGTCGAGAACGCCCAACACGGAGCTGACCAGTGATCGCAGCACCGCCGCTTCATGGGGATCGATTTCTGAACGCAGTTTGACGCCTCCTAGATGTACTGACCGGGGAGGTTAGTCAATCGCGAGAAGGGCGGCTGATTACCGCAGGCCGTGTGCGGACGATGCTGGTTGTACTGGTGCAGCCAGGCCTGTAGAGCGTCGCGGCGCTCCTGCTCG
>JAAYXN010000275.1 GCA_012515885.1 Rhodococcus sp. (in: high G+C Gram-positive bacteria) | reverse complement strand
TCTCGCGCAGCTGGTTAATAAAGATGGCGGTGGTACCCGAGTTGCTGAGTGCACCCGTCATCTTTCGCAGCGCCTGGCTCATCAAACGAGCCTGCAGACCCACGTGGCTGTCACCCATCTCGCCTTCAATTTCCGCGCGCGGAACCAGAGCCGCCACGGAGTCAACAACGAGGATGTCGAGAGCACCAGAGCGAATCAGCATGTCTGCGATTTCCAGGGCCTGCTCACCGGTATCAGGCTGGGAGACCAACAGCGCATCGGTATCAACACCGAGCTTCTGCGCGTAATCCGGATCCAGAGCATGCTCTGCGTCGATGAACGCCGCGATGCCGCCGTTAGCCTGCGCGTTGGCGACCGCATGCAACGCGACCGTCGTCTTACCCGAAGACTCTGGGCCATAGATCTCCACGATGCGGCCACGCGGAAGACCGCCAATACCGAGAGCGACATCCAGCGAAATGGACCCGGTAGGAATCACGGCGATGGGCTGACGAACGCCCTCACCCAGACGCATCACCGAACCCTTGCCGAAGTTCTTGTCGATCTGCGCCAGAGCGAGATCCAGCGCCTTGTCCCGATCATGTGCCTGCGGTGCCATGTCGTCCCCATTTCTCAGTTACGTATGTGGTGGCGCATCCAGGCAGGTGCGCCTGTGGTTCACGAACCAGGTTTAGCTCGTAGGCCCCACGTTTTACTGTTCTGCACGTAGGTTAGATCGAGGCACCGACAACTTTTGCGAACATCGGTCGTGACCACCGGGGACCTCGAACATCACCAGCATAAACGAACGAATGTTCGATAGTTGCTCAAGGCTGTTCGACACGCCGAGATAGCTAGCGGCGGTTCTCCGGCACATCGAACTCAGCACACAGTTCACGCCACACTTCGCGTGGTTCGCGACCAGCTTCAATGGCTTCCGCAGGCGTCAACCCGCCCAGACGCTGCATCACGTGATCGGTCAGCAAGGACTGCCCGCGCAGGCGTCCAAACTCGCCGTCGATAAGTTCATGAAATTCGGTCAGTCGCACTGTTCCACGGTAGCCGACGTTGCACGCGCAAGCGCGTCGTGGCATACCTGCACCGGATCCATCACCTGCCCGGCGCTCCGGGCCGCAGCCTGGGCCGCAGCAGCGTAGGACGGATCAGTAAGTACGGTCTCGACTGCTTGACGAAGCGAGTCCGGGGAGGGTGGCCGCACAATGACCGCGCTCCCCTGCCGCACTGCCCTGTTGGCCAGTTCCCACTGGTCTCCGCCGCCCGGCACCACCACGACGGGAACGCCATGTAGGAGCGCTTTGGCGAGCATGCCGTGCCCACCGCCGCATACCGCGACCACTGCCTGCGCCAGCATCACGTCCTGGCGTCCCAAGCCTGCACGAACCCAGTCCGCTGCAGTGCCATCGCGCAACGCGGCGGGACGCTCGTCGAGAACGGATGCGACCACGCGCACATCAGCCCCGGCGAGCCCTTCGATGGCGGACTCCAACATCCCCGCGGCGCCGGTCACCGCAGTCGACGGCGCGATCATGACCAGCGGCGCATCACCAGGTGGTGCGCCCAGAACCTGCTCAGTGGGCTCCCACAGCAACGGGCCGACGACGTAGGCGTCATCTGGCCAATCGGGACGCGGCACTTCCAACGCTGGCAATGTCGCGATGAGGCGCGCGATCGGCGGGGTTTCTTGTACAGGCAGTCCGATACTTGCTCGGGCTGCGGCGCGCTGGATGCGCCCCTTCTTGAGTGAACGTCCTGTACTGGCACGCAGCAGCGCATCCCGAATCCGCCCACCCAGTCCGACGCCGGGGGCAAGCCCGGTGCCGATAGGCGGCAGTCCCTTCGACGGCGCATACAGCGGATGGGGCGACAGCTCGATCCACGGCACCCCTAACTGCTCGGCCGCCATAGCGCCGCCGACAGTCAGGACGTCAGCGACGACAAGATCCGCTGAGACGGCCGCCAATTCTGGGAGCAGTTCGGTGGCGATGTGGGCAGCTCGCGCATGAATACGCGCCCCCGCGTCGAGATCGTCATCATGCGCTCTGGGCGTCAGACCGGGAAGTAGCCGGGCATCGATCCCGTTTTTCGAGCACACGTCGAGCCAGCGGGAACCGGTAAAAACTACCGGTGCGTCGCCCGCGTCGCGAAAGCGCAGTGCCAGCGCAATTGCGGGAATGGCATGACCGGCATCGGGGCCGGCGACGATCGCTACACGCACGCGCTCTACCGTCGCACACGCCCGCACAGATCACCAGGGGCGACGCGCTCTGCCATGGTGATACGACTCAAAACTGATACAGCTCAAACCCGACCGCACGCTCTGCATCAAATCCTGGTTGCGGCCGGGTCGCCATGTCGATTTGAGCGCGAGCTTGCTCAATGACCGGCCGGTCATCGAGGGCTTCCAGATACCTACTGTGCTCAGCTAGCGCATCGACCGCGCGGTCAACGGTTTCAGTCACATCCACCGCATGCGTCGGTGTTATTCCCCCGACGATTGCCCAGCGCACCCCCGTCCAACGTGGCTCTTCAAGGTCGCGGAATATCCACTCATTACCGGCGTCGGAAACCGCATCGAGCACGCTACGTCCCAGTGCGCGGTGGTCTGCGCTGTTGAGGTGTCCAGGCCCCCACGTGTCCGCGAAATTCATGGTGACCACCATCTCGGGACGATGGCGTCGAATCGCCGCGGCCAGATCGCGGCGGAGCTCCAGGCTGGCAACTAGTTGGCCGTCTGGATACCCCAAAAATTCGACGTCGGTTACTCCTACAACGGCTGCGGAGCTGACTTCTTCCTGTTCCCGTAAAGGCCCACATTCTTCGGGTGGGAGACCTTCGATTCCAGCTTCGCCGCTGGTGGCAAGGATGTACCGGATGTCTTTGCCCTGGCCGGTCCAGCGTGCCACCGCCGCGGCGATGCCGTATTCGATGTCATCGGGGTGAGCGACGATCACTACGCCGCGCTGCCACCCTTCGGGTACTGGTTCCATCTCCTGAGCATCGCACTACGAGCGTGCTCGTGGCGCGATACCGGCAGGATTCCCGCTAGGTGCGGCTCTGTTCTCCGTCTGACATCGCCTTGAACAACAGGTAGACGCCGACACCGATGGCTCCCAGGACGACGATCCAGAACAGACCCTTGATGACGGCGCCCAGCACAGCGATCGCGATCCAGATCAGGACTATCGCGAGTAAAATTTTCCACAGCATGTCGTATGTCCCCTACGTTCGTGTTGATGGCCTCCAGTACCGCGTTGTCTATTCGCGTCTGTCGAGCACCTCGATAGTTAAAGCCTGACACGGCAACGATTTTTAAGCACCAGCGGATCGCACAAATGGGGGAAAACTCAGGGAACACCCCTATACGGGGCCGACGAGGAGTGCCCATGCTGGCCGTCACAACTGGTGGTTACACCTGATGACGGCCCGCCAGCAGCACATATGCTGACGTAGACTCGGCAGGTTCGCGCCCGAAAACGAAGGAAATCTGCCCCGTGTCAACTCCGTCCTCAAGTGCTTCTCCCGCACGTATGGCCGCACGTGATCTCGCTCATGTCGCCGTGTTTGCCGCACTCATCATCGCTCTCGGGTTGCCGGGCACTATCAACGTTGGCGGCACTGGTGGTGTCCCCATCACGTTGCAGTCGCTGGGCGTCATGCTTGCTGGTGCGCTTCTTGGCGCACGCAAGGGCATGTTGTCTGTGCTGACGGTGATGGCTATCGGACTGGTGATCCCGGTTCTCGCGGGTGGCCGCACCACTTTGACGTCCCTCGCCGGTCCCACCGCGGGCTTCCTCATTGGCTGGGTTGCTGCTGCTGGCGTAATCGGCTGGTTGACGTACAAAATGCTGCCGCGCTACCGCCTCTTCGTCGGTATCGCAATCAACCTCTTTGGCGGCATCATCGTGATGTATGCGATTGGTCTTCCGCCCCTGATGTGGCGCGCTGATTTGACGTTGTGGCAGGCAATTGTTGCCAACGGCCCATTCCTGCCGGGTGACATCGCTAAGGCAGTCATTGCCGCGCTGGTTGCGGCGCAGGTACATCGCACGTACCCGGCACTGTTGGCATCGCGTCGTACAGCGGAAACTGCCCCCTCTAACAGCACTGACAGCGCTGATACCGAAACGGGAAGCACGCCGTCCTAGTGCCCACTATCCGCTTCACCGATGTCGGCCACCGCTACGGGGATCGGAGTGTGCTGTCGCAGGTTGATCTCACGCTCAGTGAAAGCCGGATCGGGATCATCGGCTCAAATGGCGGCGGCAAATCGACACTTGCCCGCATGATCAACGGGCTGGTGACACCTACCACCGGTGAAGTCACCGTCGATGACCTGAGTACCAAGCGGCATGGGCGCGCTATCCGCCAGCACGTTGGTTTCGTGTTTACCGACCCGAATCACCAGATCATCATGCCGACGGTCGCTGAAGACATTGCGTTTTCGCTGCGCCGTTCAGGACTATCGAAATCTGAACGCGCACAACGTGTTGATGCGATCTTGGAACGCTTCTCGCTGAGCGGGCACGCCGACCATCCAACGCATTTGCTCTCGGGCGGTCAAAAGCAGCTGTTGGCTCTTGCCGCGGTACTCGTTACCGCGCCCAAGACCATCGTCGCCGACGAACCAACAACTCTGCTCGACCTGCGCAATACCCGAATTATTGCTGAGACGTTCGCGGCGCTTGATCAACAGTTGATTGTGGTGACCCATCAGCTTGATCTGCTCGCCGATTTTGACCGTGTCTTACTTGTGGAATCTGGGCGGATCGTCGCGGACGGGGAGCCCGCGGACACCATCGAGCACTACCGCAGGTTGGCGACGTGAGCGGCCTCCGATGACGACCCTGGGTATCTATCAGCCGGGAACCTCCGTCGTGCATCGTCTCTCTGCAGGCACCAAGGTGGGGCTTCTCGTTGTGGCGATCGTCGCCGTGACTGTCCTGGTCCGTCAACCCTGGCAGGTTATCCCGGCCGCCGCCGTCACGGTGGGGCTGTATGCGCTCGCCCGGATTGGGCCTCGAACCGCAGGTCAGCAACTCAAGCCACTCCTGTGGATGATTCTTGTGATCGGTGCGTTCCAAACAATCTTCAACAGCTGGCAGCGTGCCGTCGTTGTGTGCGGGGTGCTGCTTATCGCGGTATCCCTGGCCGCTCTGGTGAGTGTGACGACCAAGGTCTCTGACATGCTCGACGCGCTCATCCGCGCATTGACACCATTAGGTCGGATCCGTCTTTCATCGGGGCGCGGCGGCTTTAACCCGGAACGAGTCGCACTGGTACTTGCCATGACGATTCGCGCCGTTCCACTGCTTGCCGGGATTGTTCGGCAGATTTCGGATGCACACCGGGCACGCGGCGCTCGTTTCAGTGCCCGCGCGTTTGCGGTCCCCGTCGTGATTGCCACGTTGATGACTGCGGACGCTATGGGTGAGGCTCTCGCCGCCCGCGGCGCCGACGACTAGATGTACTGACCGGGGAGGTTAGTCAATCGCGAGAAGGGCGGCTGATTACCGCAGGCCGTGTGCGGACGATGCTGGTTGTACTGGTGCAGCCAGGCCTGTAGAGCGTCGCGGCGCTCCTGCTCG
>JAAYXN010000274.1 GCA_012515885.1 Rhodococcus sp. (in: high G+C Gram-positive bacteria) | reverse complement strand
CGATCTTCTTTAGCCCCTGACGCGTGGTCGGTAAAAATCTTCCAGCAGCCAGCCGCGCGCAACGCATCCATCTGAAGATCGGTGTTCTGCAGGCCCGTTGAGACTCGGCAGTAGCCCAGTTTCGACCCGCCCTCCCCCAGATTCGGTCGATCCATACCGCTTTCGGCCACTTTTTCTAGCGTCACGACCACCGATCTCCATCCATTCGAGGGTCCAGTGACCCTTCCCCCGCATAGATTTCACGACACAGGCACACGACAGGACTAAACTCGCGGACCGACGACTTCTGTCCCATTTGGTTTTGTCTTGGGTTTTTGTCCGCGGCCCACCTGGACCGATCGGTGGCGACAATTCGCCTGCGGGGGTGGGACAAATTCGGTGGTTTGTGTCCGCTGGAAAACGTGCTGGTGGAGGGGATCTGGGGTTCGCTGTTCACTCGTTGCCCCCGAGGGTGATGGCGAGTCCGATGGTGCCGTGATTGCCTCTCCGAAGGAGGCTTCCCTTCATCACGAACCATCCGACGATGCCGTATTTGCTCGCGATGGCCGACCGTTCGCGGTCGGTGCCGGCGTCGTCGAGGATCTCGGCGCGGGCGGGAATGGGATCACCCTTCGGGTTGCCGCGCGCATCGCACACCGCGACGGTCACATCGGGGTTGCGGCGGATTCTTTTGACTTTGTAGGAATCCGTCACTGTCCACATGAGGAGCCGGTCGCCCTCGGCCGCTGCCCACAGTGGGGTCGGCACGGGCGAACCGTCTTTCCGGAAGGTGGTGAGCAGAACGTACTTTGCGCGCAGAACATCGTCGTGGCTCATCAGCTCATCGTAGGCGCACCCACCGACATCACCACGCGAGAAGAACCCGCAAGACCTGTGATCAGCGACTTTCCAAGTAGGCAAGCAGAATTGGCGTCTCTTGGCCGTCCCACGTGCCGGTCAGGGTGGGGCCATCGGGAGCGGCTGCGTCCGCACCGAGTTGGCGCACTACCCGCAGGGAGTAGCCCTGGTCGCTGACCGATCCGGGACCACTACCCACGACGTGCGCTGAACTTTCCACCGGCACATTGTGGCCGTCAGCGTGCCTAAACAGCTGCGCTTCACTACCACCATTGAGGATCGTCCCGGTAATGCAGTCGGTGTAGACCGGGTCGGCTGTACCGTCATAGACCCAACGATCACCCAACACAGAATGCGTCATGGTGCCCACCAGATCAGACTCACCAAACTGAATTGGTGCCCCGCGGTAGGTCAGCGGAACCTGCAGAATCGGGCCACCGTCAACACGCACAATATGCGTCTCAACACCGACTTCACCAGCAGGATCATCAAATCGGAACGACGCGATCTGCGTAACCTTGGGCTGCGCCGGACCGTCGTACCACGACGCCGCCCGCAACCACTGCTCAATCAATTCCATCTTCGACGGATGCAGCTGAGCCTGGTGCAGAATCGCCATAGCCGTGATTGTGCCACGCGACTCCTTCGCCCGTACCGTAGATGCATGTCTGACTGCACACCCTTACGCCTTCATGTACCCGGCGGCCAGCTCACTGCCACTCAACTCCAGGTACTGACTGAGGTTGCAGAAGAACTCGGGAACGGCGAGATCGAGCTCACCGCCGACGGTCACCTCCAACTACCCGAAGTAGTCAGCTCAGCCGAACTTCCAGTTCAGATACGTGAAGCCGCTTTGGCTCCGCGGCCACAACACTCAGGCCACCGAATCGCATCCTCTCCGCTGAGTGGCCGCGTTGGCGGACAGACCGATGTCAGGGAAGTTGTCCAAGAACTCGATCGCGCAATCGCGTCGACGAACACACTTGCCGACTTATCGCATCGATTCCTCTTCACCATTGACGACGGAAGCAATGACGTATCCCCACTTCACGCCGATTTTGGTGTACATGCCGTCAGCGGTAATGAATACGCACTCGTGTTTAGTGGCACCGACGTTGGAGTACGAATTAGCACGGATTCGGCGGTGCTCGCACTGGTGGAGTCCGCGCAAATATTCACCGAACTGTCTGCGCTGTCTGCCACACACGAGCGAATCGGGGAACTCGCTGACCGCCACCAAAGCATCGTCGACCGTCTGCGTGATCGTCTAGACCTGACGGAGTCCCCCTCGTCTCTGGCGCTTAGCAGCGATGCCTCCGCCCCCATCGGCTGGTTTGAGCAGGCCGACGGGAAGGTGACGCTCGGCGCGACCGTGGCCGACTCTGTCCTGCCAGCCCGTCTTCTTCAGTTTCTCGTCGCTATCGACTGCCCGATGATCATCACCCCGTGGCGGTCGCTACTCCTCCTTGATCTTGCCGAGGGCGCTGCCGACCAAATCGTTCGGATACTCGCTCCCATGGGCCTCATCTTCGACGCAAACTCCCCGTGGGCCCAGCTCCAGCCCTTTAGCGAAGACTGACCCGACGTCGCCAACAGCCTTCCCCGGTCTGTGCATCTTCTAATCGTGACTGTGGCTGGTAACGGGCGCCCCTCTATTCTGTTTTTACTAGTGTTCCGTCCGTGCCGGATGTTTGTTCCATGTTTTTTGCCGCTGCAACCCGCCCTAAAATTCTGAGGGCACACCGTCACGGCGTATCCGTTAGATCGAACCGATGCGACATTGTCCCCGCGATCCCCCGCCAAAGTCGCCGGGCAGCCCGAACGCCACTCCCCTACCCCACCGACGAATGGCGCAGACTTAGCGAGGCATCCGGCGCCAGATCGCTCGCGGCAACAGTCTCATCGCAAAGAAGGCCGGCTGTAAAACCCAAGGCACCCAGACGGTTTCACGGCGCGCTCGCAGTGCCTTCACTGCAGCATCGGCAACCTGCGGAGCCGTACTCGATAGCGGCGCAGGATCCATACCCGCCGTCATCGCACCGATCACAAAACCAGGGCGGACCAGCAGAAGATGAACCCCGCTGCCGTGCAGCGCATCTGTCAGTCCACTTGCGAAACCATCAAGCCCAGCCTTAGCGGACCCATAAACGTAGTTGGCGCGCCGCACCCGCCAGCCAGCGACGGACGAAAACACCATGATCTGCCCACTCCCCTGCTCCCTGAGCAACTGCGTCAGGTGAGTGAGCATCACGACCTGCGCAACATAGTCCGTGTGCACGATCGCTGCCGCATGCGCGGCGTCCACTTCTGCCTGCTGTTGATTGCCGAGGATTCCGTAGGCAAGGACGACGACACCGATGTTTCCGTAGCCTTCGGTGACTGTCGCGAGCAGTGTCCCGTGGCTCTCAAGATCGTCGGCGTCGAACTCGATCGTATGGACGGCGCGTGCGCCGCCGTCGCGAACCGCTTGGCGCTGCTGCTCTAGATCTTCGCTACGCCGCGCAGCAAGTACTACCGTTCGTCCCCGACCAATGCGGGTAGCAACCTCGACGCCGATTTCACTGCGACCACCCAGTATGAGAACAATGCCGGGGGCGAGGTCATCAGGTGAACCGTTGGGTGTGAATCCGCTGCGCATACTCTCAGTGTGCTCGATAGCCTAGGAAGCATGGTGCACACCCCCGAGACCCCTCCGATCCAGCTATCGGACGCCGCAATCGAATTCGTTCGCGAGTACCACTTGGCGACACTCACCACGCTCCGCCGCGACGGGACTCCGCATGTCGTTGCCGTGGGGTTCACGTGGGATGCCGAGAACGGGATCGCGCGGGTCATCACCAATGATGGTTCGCAGAAAGTGCGCAATGTTGAACGCGATCCCGCCCGCGGATATGTGTCGTTGTGCCAGGTACAGGGGCCGCGCTGGCTCACCCTTGAGGGCCCGGCACGCATTGCCCGCGACGCCGAGTCCGTGGCCGACGCAGTCAGTCGGTATGGCGCCCGCTACCGCGAACCGCGCGTCAATCCGACACGAGTGGTCATCGAGATTGCGGTCACCCGCATGATGGGTTCAACGGCTGTCCGCTAGGGGATGAAGTGATCTAGTGCCCTTCCGCGTCTTTACGACGCGCGGCGCGGCGTTGCTCTTCTGCCCGCTCGCGGCATTTACGCAGGAACTCTTCGTCGTCTTCCGGGTTCTGCGCGATGTGTCGGCCTGGGCGTTCATATTCGGTGTAACCGGTGGTCGGCAAGGGCCTCGCTGTGTGTTCGCGCCCCACCAGCAGGTACATGATTGACCCCACCGTGGGAACGAGCAGAACGATCAGCAGCCACGCTGGCTTAGGAAGGTGCTGGAGCTGAGACTCGTCGCGAGTGATGACGTCGACAAGACAGAAGATCCAGAGCGCCATGGTCACCACGGCAAAAAGCACGTACGGCACAGCCCACCCCAATTTCATTCAGCCCGACGACTACTTCACCAACGCGGCCCTCGTGCGGCCGAGAACGTAGGCTACCGCACTGCGGCAAGCTGGTCTGGTTGGGACTAGCCCGAATTTCAGCCCGGCAGGACTGTCAGCCCGTGTGGCCGGGTGTTCATCGGTTCGCATCCGTCTTCGGTGACAACGACGATGTCTTCAATACGGGCACCCCAGCTGCCAGGGAAGTAGATCCCCGGTTCGATACTGAACGCCATGCCGGGGACCAGTGCCATCGTGTTTCCCGCAACGATGTAGGGCTCTTCGTGTACCGAAATCCCAATGCCGTGGCCCGTGCGGTGCACGAACGCCTCACCGAGGCCAGCGTCGACAAGCACGGAGCGGGCAGCGTTATCGATCGACTCTGCGCTCACCCCTGGCCGTGCCGCGGCAACAGCCTGTTCTTGCGCGCGTTGCAGGACGGCGTAGCGTTCGGCGACTTCTGTGGGCGGCTCACCCATCGAGTACGTGCGGGTGGAGTCAGAGTTGTAGCCGGGTTCGACCGGCCCGCCAATATCAATGACGACGATGTCGCCGGTCTCGATCACGCGATCCGAAACCTCATGGTGCGGGTCCGCTCCGTGCGGCCCCGAGCCCACAATGATGAATTCCGCCCCGGTGTGACCTTCTTCGACGATGGCCGCCCCAATCGCAGCCCCCACTTCTGCTTCGGTGCGCCCTACCTTGAGGAACTCGCCCATTCGTGCGTGCACCCGATCGATTGCCGCGCCGGCCCGGCGCAACGCATCAATTTCTGCGATGTCCTTGATCATTCGCAGTTCACGCAGCACCGACGTTGCGAGTATCGGCGGCGCACCTAACTGGTCGGCGAGCGGCACGAGGTGTAGCGCGGGCATCGCGTCGGCAACTGCGGTGCGGGCCGGGGATGGTAGAGCGTCGGTAACCAGGCGGTACGGGTTGACCCCGTCTACCCAGTCCCGAACGTTCAGACCGAGCTCGCTGATCGCCGACTCTCCCAATCCGGCAAGTTCTAGGCGCGGCACGACTATCGACGCGGTGCTGCCGTCCGCAGGAATGACCAGGCACGTGAGCCGCTCAAACGATTGAGCCCTGGATCCTACGAGGTACTGCAGGTCCGGACCAGGAGTAATGAGGAGCGCGTCGAGGCCCTCTACTCGCGCCAGCTCCGCGGCACGTCTCAGACGGGTTGCATACACCTGCGCGTCGAAACGCGTAACCGATCCTGACGCACCAGAAGAACCTGCACGAGAAGCCATAGGAACAGCGTAGTGGTGTTTGGCAGTATGAGAGTCATGACCGGTCCCCTCTTGCTGCTTGACGGTGCCAGCCTCTGGTTCCGTGCCTACTATGCGCTTCCCGAATCGATGACGGCGCCGGATGGCCGTCCGGTCAACGCCGTACGCGGGTTCACCGACATGGTGGCGTCGTTGATTACTCGCACTCAGCCGAGCCGCCTGGTGGTGTGCCTGGACCTTGATTGGCGACCGCAGTTTCGTGTCGATGCGGTACCCAGCTACAAGGCGCACCGGGTTGCCGAGCGCGGGGATGGTTCCGCCGAGGAGGTTCCTGACACGCTGACCCCGCAGGTCGACATGATCATGGATGTTGTTGCGGCAGCAGGAATTGCCACCGCTGGTGCTGTGGGGTTCGAAGCCGATGACGTCCTCGGTACGCTTGCCGCGCACGAGCGCACCGACCCTGTCGTGGTGGTCAGCGGCGACCGAGATCTCCTCCAGGTCGTCGCGGATGATCCGGTGCCGGTACGGGTTCTGTATGTGGGTCGCGGGCTCGCGAAAGCAGAGTTGTTGGGTCCAGACGAGGTCGCCGACAAGTACGGGGTGCCCCGTGAGCGCGCTGGTGACGCCTATGCGGAGCTGGCGCTACTGCGTGGAGACCCGTCCGACGGCCTACCCGGGGTCAAAGGGGTCGGCGAGAAAACGGCGTCTGATCTTCTTATCCGCTACACCTCGCTCGATGGGGTCCGCGCGGCCGCACGCGACGACACGTCTGCACTGGCGAAGGGGGTGCGCGCCAAACTGATTGCCGCATCGGACTATCTCGACGTGGCGCTTCCAGTGGTTCGCGTGGCGAGGGATGCCCCCGTCGAGATGTCTGGCCCGGACTCATTGCCGGAGACGCCGCTGGACCCGCAGCGTTTAGGCGAACTGGCTCAGACGTTAGGTGTGGTCACGTCGGTTGACCGACTTATCCACGCTCTTGCGGCACCCCGGTAGAAGACAGTCTTGATAGCAGACAACCCCGGTGCGGCGGCTTCACACTTGCCGCACCGGGGTTGATCTCACTAGCTAGTTGGGCTTGCTGACCTCGTAGGTGCCGTCATCGTTGGTGAACGTAACGGTGACCTTGGTCGGATCGCCGTCTACCTTCAGGTCGCACTGGAAGCTGTTGCCGCTCTTAACTTCCTGCCCGGATGGGCAGTTCACGTCGGTAACGTCGAAGACTCCGTAGCTATCAACAAGAACACGTTCGACACCGGTGTTAGCCGCATCTGCGTTGAGGGTCTTGCCGCCGAATGCACCCGCGCCGAAGGCAATCGCAACTCCGATACCGCCGAACACCACGAGCGCTGCGATGATAAGCCCGACAATCATGCCGGTCTTGGACTTACCGGACGGCTCAGGTCCGGGTGACCACTGCTGTCCGGGTGCACCCCACTGCTGACCGGGTTGTTGTCCTGGTTGGGGTGCGCCCCACGGCTGCGCGGTGGGCTGACCCATCTGTCCAGGCTGCGGTGCGCCCCATCCGGGCTGCTGCCCGTACTGCGGATCCTGCTGGCCGGGCTGACCGTATGGCTGCCCTGGCTGCTGACCGTATGGCTGGCCAGGCTGAGGCCCCCACTGCTGAGGCGACTGGCCGTACTGCGGCTGTCCCGGCTGGGGCGCACCCCACCCTGGCTGGCCCTCCGGCTGCGCTCCCCCCTGCTGATTAGGATCATTCGGACCGTAAGGGCCGCTCATCTTCGCCTCCACTCAATACCACTGGCGTTGCCGCCGTCGACTGTGCTTACCGTAGTCGCCCAAACCCCGCAATGCGTACACAGACGGCGATACCAATTGAAACCGGTCCGAAAACTACGCTTTTACCTGTATTCGCACTCACGCCGCGTCGAGCGCGACCACTCCTCGTCTAATGGCTTTCACCGCCTGACGAGCAGATTCGGCTAGTTCAGGCGTGCCAGCTGCGCCGCGCACCTGTTCGAGCAAGTCGATGACCTGTCTACACCACCGTACAAAGTCGCCAGCGGAAAGTCCGCGGCCGCTGCTGTCGTCGGCGGCGAGGAGCGCCTCGAGGAGGCTTCCGTCGCTGGCCCACTGGAATATCGCGGCGGCGAATCCACCGTCCGGTTCTCGTGTGGGCGGCAGTTTGTGCCTAATTTCGTCGGTCTTCAGTTCCCGCCATAGGTGAATGGTTTCGTCGAGCGCGTGCCGCATGAGCCCGGTTCCGAACGGGACTGGTCCTTCGCCTTCTTTGCGGGATTCGTAGACGACCGTGGAGACGACGGCGGCGAGTTCAGCGGGACCGAGCCCTTCCCACACGCCGCGGCGCAGGCATTCGGCTACCAGAAGATCGCTTTCGCTATAGATCCTCGCGAGCCGTGCCCCGGCGTCGGTGACTTGAGGATCTTTTCCGGCCGTAACGTATTCACGCTCGGTGAGCAGGGCGATGATGCGGTCGAAGGTACGGGCCAGGGAATTTGTGGTTGCCGCCGCCTTTTCCCGCATCGTCTGCGACTCGTGAGAAAGCCGGTGGTAGCGCTCGGCGATTCGGCTCAACTGCTCGCGTTCAGGCATGTCGTGGCAGGGGTGCGCCTGTATTTCTTTGCGTAGCCGGGCGATGTCCGGGTTCTTCGATGCGGGGCCCGCCTTTTTGGGTCGACGGCGCGGTGCGGTGATGCCTGTCGAACGCAGCGCGGACGCGAGGTCGCGGCGGCCGCGTCCGGTACGAACGTCCACGTGGCGCGATAGCCGCATCGACCCGAGTACCCGTGCGGGGTCTGGGAAGTCGCCGACCGACACCCGACCAGACCACTTTTCTTCTGTCAGCACTAGCGGACGTGGGTCTGCTTCGTCGCGATCGGGTTCAAGCACGACAGCGAGTCCCCGGTGACGGCCGACGACGAT
>JAAYXN010000273.1 GCA_012515885.1 Rhodococcus sp. (in: high G+C Gram-positive bacteria) | reverse complement strand
GTCTGCAACCACAGCCGCACCAGTTCCCGCTCATCTTCCGGCAGCAAGTCGCCGCGCGCATCCATAAACTCCCCCGCGGCACCATCTTCTGCCAACGCAACATCAAGGACGGTGGCGTCGCCGATCGCCGCAAGCACCGATTCATAGCCGGGCTCCCAATGCTCAGCGCGTACCTGCGCGAGATCGAGTAGCCGTTCGACGCGAGAGCCACGTCGCGTCTGCGCCAGCAGCTTCCAATACAGCCATTCCGCGCGATCACGCAGCGGGAACTCCTCCTTTCGGAGGTGGCACACCTTGTATTTGCGGCCAGATCCACACCAGCATGGATCGTTACGGCCAATATCGCTGCGCGGAACAGGCTGGAAACGAAGAAGGATGTCGTGCATGTCCAAACTGGAGCCGTCCTCAAGACGATTGACCAGCGACATCGCACGCACCGCATCACCGCGATCAAACGCGATGCCCGCCAACGCAAGTAGCGCCGGACTGTACGCACTATTTGCGTCCGCGGACTGCTCGTAGCGTTTCTCAGCCTCGGCGATCCGGCCCTCAAGCTCTAACGCGTGACCACTGATCCAGTGCGCGAACGCCGCCACTTTGCGTGGACCATGACGCAGCAACGAATCCGTCGCCGCAACAATCACATCCGGATTCAGTTCATCCTCTTCGAAGCTGAGTTCGCCGACGATACGAAACGCCAACTCTGGATCGGCGAGACCTTCCATCCACTCCTGATCGGCCAGGAGCGTTCCGCGCATCGCGGGATCGTCGAAGCCCTCTCCCCTGTGCAGCTCACTGAACAGCGCAAACGTCACGACGGCGGGGTCGCTGTCCTCATCGTCGTCGAACTCGCCGAAATCAGTATCAATAACCTGGTCGAAATCGAATCCGACTTTGGCGATTCGCTCGCGGTCGTGAACGAATACTGCCGGGTCGATCAGTTCCGTCGGTGGAAGCGTCGCGGTGCGGAAGACCTCCGGGTCGTCGGCCATCATCTGCCAGACGATATCGCTGACGAAGACATAGTCGTCGTCACCGTCATCGAGCGCCTGACGAACAGCCTTATTGAACGCTTCTGCGGTGTCGTCATTCTGGGATGCAGCCACGTCGGGGACAACCACGTCGACGACACTGATTGTCCCGTCCAAAATCGTGAAGCCCACAAGCTTACCGGCCTCACGATTAGCCAAGGTTCCAGGGACGAGGGCGAGTACGACAGCGCCAGCAGAAATTGAGTCCGGCACGAACCGGTCCCCTGCGAGGTCTTCCACGACGTTAAGTTGCTCGACAGTTTCGCCGTCGCCTTCCGTGAAGATGAAGGCCGCGAGGTTGTTGATCCCCACGAGGTCCGAGGCGATGTCGTCGTCAGTGAGCCGATGGGTCAGGACCCGGTCATCGACAAGGCGTTCGACTGCAAACACTGTGCCGTCGCCGCGGAGGAAGAGCCGCGGCTCGTCGATGAGCTCGCCTTCCAACTCGTCGGCATCGCCGAGTCCGGCCGAAGCCAGCCGTACAGCGAGGTCATCGAGATGCAGCGGACCATGTTCGTCGAGGAGAGCGATGGCAGCGGGGAGAAGGTTATCGAGCACGGCCATGAGCGTATAGCCAAGCGCGCATTTAAGCCGTGCGGTCCACGATGAACTCGCGAGGATGCGGGCACAAGGTCACAGCGGTTCATCTCACGGATACGTCGCGACATTGTGCCCCGCAAGTTCATCCAGGATTCTTCACTTAGACAGTCGCAAGCTCGCGGGTTGCGTCGACGAGAGTGCGGACGACGTCAGCCACCTGCGCGGCTGCTTCCTCGTTCTCACGGGGGTGGCGGTCACCGAACTTGTCGCCCGTGCCACCGATCGTGAGGGTGACATCTTCGAGGACGCGGCCACCGGCGATCTTCGCAGCCTTGCGGGTGTCTTCATGTGCCCACTGTGCACCGTTGCTGCTGGGGGAAGCGCTGACCACCGCGACCGGCTTGCCGCTGACGGCGCCAGCCCCGTACGGGCGGGAAAGCCAGTCGATGGCGTTCTTGAGTACGGCAGGAATGGTGCCGTTGTATTCGGGGGTGACCAGTAAGAACGCGTCCGCGTCGTTGCCTGCGGCGCGCAGAGCGTTGACGGCGGGGATATCGGCGTCAGGGGTGTCGATGTCCTCGTTGTAGAACGGAACGTCAGCGAGGCCCTCAAAGAGAGTTGCCTGGGCGCCTTCAGGCACGGATTCGACCGCGAGCTGAGCGATCTGACGGTTCACGGAGGCATCGCGCAGGCTGCCGACCAGGACAAGGACGTTCGTGGACATAGCGGGTTCCTCTTTCACGTAGGCGAGTGAGTACTAGATATACACCTTAACCGGACCGCGGTCCATTTTTGTTCCCCGTCGTCGTAGAATGACGATGTGATCCCCGACTCGCCCACCCCGACTGGACTCATCCAGATCGGCACCGAACCTCAGGAACGCGGCGACGCGGCCCGTAACCGGCGTCGACTCCTCGACGCCGCAGCGCTGTTGGTGGCCGAGCGCGGCGTCGACGCCGTCACGATGGATGCCCTCGCGTGCCGCGCCGGGGTGGGCAAAGGCACCGTGTTCCGCCGCTTCGGCAGCCGCGCCGGCCTGATGTTGGCGCTACTCGACCACTCAGAGCACGAGCTACAACAGGGTTTCATGTTCGGGCCACCGCCGCTGGGTCCAGGAGCTGAACCCATCGAGCGACTCGTTGCATACGGGCTGGCCCGCCTGGCGCTGGTGGAAGTTCAAGGCGACGTGATGCGCGCCGCCGAAGACAGCCCCCAGTCCCGATTTTCTGCTCCGGCGCGCGCGGTTTCTCTCACCCACATCGTCCGGCTTCTCGAAGACGCTGGCGTCGACGGCGACCTGCAATTACTCGCCCTATCGCTGTCCGCCACCCTCGACGCCTCGTTGGTGCTGCATGAGGTGCGTGACCTGGGCATTCCGATGGTTCGCATTGAGCAGGCTTGGATCGCACTTGTCCACCGCGTCGCGGGTTAGGGTCGTACATGCGCCGCACCCTCGCCGTCCTCGCAGCTGCCGCCACCTCCCTTGCTGTGCTGTCCGCATGCTCGTCGGAAAGCGAGGACGCACCGAGCGCGGACCCAACGGGGCGCACTTTCATCTCCACTGACGTCGAGGGCGAACAGATCCCCGGCGGCGGCCCCCTCACTGTTGGCTTCCCTGAGTCCGGACGCATCTCAGCGACCGCCGGGTGCAACCAGGCTGGCGGCAGCGTCGATCTCGCTGACGGAACCCTCACGACCGGGCCCCTCGCGATGACAATGATGGCGTGTATCGGCGACACCGCCAACGCCGACGCGTGGATGCAGCAGTTCCTCGAATCCGGCCCCCAGTGGACGCTCGACGCCGACACGCTGACCCTCACCGGCGAGAACAGCACCGTCACCTTGATCGACAAGAAGGTAGCGCAGCCGGACAAACCGATCGTTGGCACGACGTGGCACGTCACGAGCCTCATCAGCACCGAGGCAATCGAGACCTCACAGGCACTCGAAGACGCTGCCCCGCATTTCACTATCGGAGACGATGGCACCGTCACCGGGTCTGCTGGCTGCAACCAGATGACCGGCCGGGCAACCATCTCCAACCAGTCAGGTGCGACCGCGACAATCACGTTCGAGCCGGTAGGAACAACGATGATGGCCTGCGACGACGACGCCATGGCTGTTGAAGCAGCGGTCCTTTCCGCACTGTCCGGCGAGACCACCGCCACGGTGGACGGCGACACCCTGCGGCTACAGCGCGCTGACGGCGTCGGTGTGGATGCGCGCGCCACGTCGTAGTCAGTCGTTACCCTCACCGCGGTGGCTGTGACGAGTAACTCAAGCTAGTTCAGCGTCGACGCACTACTCACTCGCTAAAGTGCGATCCATGCCGAATCCGCGATTACAGGCCGCGATCATCGAAGAACTCGGTGTCCGTCCCACCATTGACGCAGCCGCCGAGATCCGGACGCGCGTGCAGTTCCTCAAGGACTACCTGCGTGCTACACCGGCGCGAGGATTCGTTCTGGGTATCAGCGGCGGCCAGGACAGCACTCTCACCGGGCGCCTCACCCAGTTGGCAGTCGAAGAACTGCGTGCTGAAGGTGTGAACGCGGAGTTTGTTGCCGTCCGGCTGCCTTACGGCATCCAGGCTGACGAGGACGACGCTCAGATCGCTCTCAAGTTCATTGCCCCCGACCGCGCACTGACTGCCGACGTCAAGGCCGGTGCCGATGCGACGGCCGCCGACGCTGCGCTCGCCCTGGGAAGTGACGGTCTTCACGACTTTGTGCGCGGCAACATCAAGGCCCGCGAGCGCATGGTCATCCAGTATGCGATCGCTGGTGAACTGGGCTACCTCGTCGTCGGCACCGATCATGCCGCGGAGGCGGTGACCGGCTTCTTCACCAAGTTCGGCGACGGGGGCGTCGACATCACGCCGCTCACAGGCCTCACCAAACGGCAGGGTGCGGCGCTACTGCGTGAACTCGACGCGCCAGAAACTACGTGGCGCAAGGTGCCCACCGCTGACCTTGAGGACGATCGCCCCGCCCTGCCCGACGAGGAAGCACTCGGCGTCACCTACACCCAGATCGACGACTACCTCGAAGGTGGCGCCATCGACGACGCGGCGGCCGACCGGATTGAGTCACTGTTCTTAGCCACTCGCCACAAACGGACCGTGCCGGTTACCCCGCTCGATACCTGGTGGAAGGACTCTCAGTGAGTACAGCTTTGGTTGTCGGTGGAACCGGCGTTGCCGGACGCGAAGTTGCTGCCGAGCTAGTCAAGCGCGGCCACCACGTCCGGGTGCTGACCCGTCACGGCGGCACACCCTACACGGACATTGAGCACGTGCAGGGCGATATCTCCAGCGGTGAAGGATTGACTGAGGCGCTGCGTGGGGTCGATCTTCTTGTCGATACCTGCGACGCGAAATCCGCGAAGCAACGCAGCATTTTTGCCGAGGGCGCAAAAAATCTCTTGGAAGCAGCTGCCGCGGAGGGTGTTTCACGTGCCGTGGTGCTGTCGATTATTAACGTCGACAAGTCCACGTTCCCCTACTACGCAGCGAAAGCGAAACAGGAGCAGCTCTATAACCGTTCGCCGATCGAGACTGTCGTCATGCGGGCAACACAGTTCCACGACTTCATTCCGATGATCGTGTCACCGACCGCCAAAATCGGAATGCTTCCTGCTCTCAAGGGAGTTCAGTTTCAAACGATTGACACGCGTGACGTCGCCTACGCGATCGCCAACACCCTCGAAGACGGCGATGGCACCGACAGTTCAGAAGAGCCGACGCCTGTGACGATTGGTGGACCAGCGGTGGCGTCGTCCAAGGAACTGGTACGTACGTGGAAGTCAGCGACCGGTTCAAAAGCCGTTGTTGTGCCCGTACCGATGCCGGGAGCGCTGGGGAAATTCTTCCGTCAGGGATTGAACCTGATTCCGGAAAATACCTACGGCACAATCACATTCGAAGAATGGGCACGGGAGTCGCAGCGCTAACAGCGATCCCGCGGGCGGTGGCTGCGCCACCTACTGCGCAGCTAGCGCAGCCACTGCCTCAAGCCATGGGGTTATGAGATGCCACTCAGGGTGTCAAACACGTCGAACAGCAGGCGGACGAGTTCGACGATGCTTGTGATTTGCGAAGACATGAGGTTCTCCATTCATTGGGGGACTTCATTTTCTGTGGATGAGAAGCACCCACCATTCGATAGTCGCGCCTCACATGTCTCGCTGTCTTGAGTTTTCCATTTCGAAATAAAACTCACATGTCCACGGCCTTACCCTCCCGCAAATGGGGGCAGCAGATCTACCTGCGACGATGCCGGAGTGGTGAGATCACGCGTTAACTCTAACCCCACGAGAAACGCGGAAACTTTCAATACTTTTGCCATCGCCTCGCCGTGTCGACGCTCAAGTTCGACGGCCACATCACCCAGTGTGGCGCCGACAGGCAAGCGCACGGTCTCCGTTGTTGATCGCGCAGCATCTGCTGCCGCCGCGAAATAGCGGACCTGAATGTCCACCTGATTGTCGTGCCCGACGTCAGCCACCGATCGCTCCCATGCTTCGTTGTGGGGGTGTGAATCCGTCCGCGTCCATCCCATGGCCCGACGATTTGCTCCACATTGCCGCTCGCCACAGGTCTGCGAGCTGCTCATCGGTGGCGCCAGCGCGTAGCGCACCGCGCAGGTCGACCTCCCGGTCGCTAAACAAACAGGACCGGACGGTGCCCTCGGCGGTCAACCTCGTCCGGTCACACTCCGAGCAGAACGAGCGGGTGACCGACGCGATTATGCCCACCGTGTGCGGTCCTCCATCAACAAGCCACTGTTCGGCGGGCGCGGAGGCGTCTTCGCGTCCGATCTCGCGTAGCGAGAAATGTTTACCGAGCACTTCAAGCAGCGCCTGCGCGGACACCATGTGATCGCGGGTCCAGTTGTGGTCGGCGTCGAGGGGCATTGATTCGATGAAACGCAGCGACACTCCCTCGTCGACGCACCAGCGCAGTAGATCGGGAGCGCCCGCCAACGTTTCCTCCATGAGGACCGCGTTGATTTT
The DNA here is from genome assembly GCA_012515885.1 of Rhodococcus sp. (in: high G+C Gram-positive bacteria). Lineage (GTDB taxonomy): Bacteria > Actinomycetota > Actinomycetes > Mycobacteriales > Mycobacteriaceae > Rhodococcus_F. The sequence continues at coordinate 5,310 of JAAYXN010000273.1, read as the reverse complement.
CAGCGGCGCCAGCCCGTGCGCCGCGGCGGCGCGGATACCTGCAAGCACTGAGGGAAGCCGGTCGCGGCGAGTGAGCCGAGCAAAATGTTGACGATCAATCGAATCTAAAGACACGTTGACGCGGGTCAGCCCGGCGCGGGCAAGTGCACGCGCTCGATGCTCAAGCCCGACCGCATTGGTCGTCAGAGCTAGCGGGACGCCGGGCACCGCCGCCGCACACCCGGCAATGATGTCTTCCAGATCGGCCCGCATCAGCGGTTCCCCGCCAGTGAAGCGCACCTCCTGCACACCCAGCTCATGAACGGCCAGCGCGACGAGTCGCGTGATCTCCGTAGACGTCAACAGATTCTGTGCGGGGATGGGCGCGAGCCCCTCAGCAGGCATGCAGTACGTGCAGCGCAGCGAACACTTTTCGGTAATCGACACCCGAAGGTCGCGGGCGACGCGTCCATAGCGGTCTACCAGCACCGGAGTGTCCGGGCGATCAGCAATTCCCGGCGCCAAGTGTCCCGGTAAAACAGGCGTGAGGCGATGAACCTGGGGTATCCCCATGGCTACCGGCGTCACCGTACGCACCTCCACATTGATGAGGATCCTCGTTGTTGCGCGAGGATCTGTGCCCTAAGCAGCTTTGTGAGCGGCTCATGGGCGTGGCGCATATTCTTCCAGAATGCCGCCACCAGCGCTGTATGGCAGTGCACTCGGCCCTAGGATCGACAACATGGGTGCGCGTTCAGTCGACGAATACGCGGCGCACGTCGCGTCACTGCTGCAACCGCTACACCAGTTGCCGTCCGAACGTGTCGCGCTACGTGACAGTTTGGGGCGCGTCATCGTCAACGACGTGCATTCTCCGGTTGACCTGCCATTATTCCGCAACTCTCAGATGGACGGTTACGCCGTTGATGCCGCGTCGATCCGCGAGGTGCCGGTCACGTTGCCGGTGCGCGGCACGATCGCCGCGGCCGCCGGTACACCGCCCGCGCACGTTCCGGGATCTGCTCAACGCATCATGACGGGCGCACCCATTCCGGAGGGCGCCGATGCGATCGTGCCGGTTGAGGACACCGATTCCTCGCCCACCGGGGACACCGTGACGATCTCGCGTACCCGATCGCGTGGCGAGTTTGTGCGCGAACGCGGCAGCGATGTCCAGATAGGAACACTGCTACTTCCGGGCGGTACCCGTCTTGAACCACGTCACCTCGCGGTCCTCGCCGCGGTGGGGCTCACGGACATACCGGTGCGCAGACTGCCACGTGTCGCTGTCATCACGACGGGAACTGAACTTGTCACCGCGGGGCAAGAACTCTCTCCGGGCCAGATTTTCGACTCCAACGGGCTCGCTTTGGCCTCCAGCGCTGAGGCGAATGGCGCCCACGTGATCAGCATCGAGCGCAGCAGCGACGACACCGAGGTGTTTCGTGCGCTGCTCGACCGTGCTGTCACGCACGCCGATGTGGTGTTCACCTCGGGCGGGGTTTCGATGGGCGATTTCGAGGTTGTGAAAGACGTACTGCGTCCACTGGGCGGCGAGTTCGGCCACATCGCGATGCAGCCCGGTGGCCCGCAAGGGGTCACCGTCGTCTCCGGGGTGCCGGTGCTGTCTTTTCCGGGTAACCCCGTCAGCACCCTGGTCTCCTTTGAAATCCTCGCCCGGCCACATCTGCGCGCGGCGGCCGGGCGAGAACCCGTCGTCCCCGAATCGCATCCGCTGACCGCGCCGGTGCATTCCCCGCCGGGCAAACGCCAGTTCCTGCGAGGTCGACGCGCTGAAGCGGGCGTCGAGACCGTGGCTGGGCCGGGTTCGCACCTCGTCGCCGCCATGTCGTGGGCTGATGTTCTGATCGATCTACCTGCCCACGTCACCGCGCTAGAAGCCGGAGAACTCGTGAAAGTGATACCGCTATGAGCGACTCGACCCATCGCGACCTGACGCATCTCGACGCGGAGGGCCGCGCCCGCATGGTTGATATCAGCGCCAAAGCTGACAGCACCCGGATCGCTGTCGCTGCTGGCGAACTGGTCACCACACCCGAGGTGATCGCGCTGGTGCGCGCCGATGACATGCCGAAAGCTGACGTGCTGCCCACCGCGCGGATTGCAGGGATCTCGGCGGCCAAGAAGACTTCCGAACTGATTCCGCTGTGCCACCAGGTCCCGCTGTCTTCGGTGCACATCACCTTCGGTTTCACGGACACGTCCATCACGATCGAGGCCCGTGCGAAAACACGTGGCGCGACCGGAGTGGAGATGGAAGCGCTGACCGCTGTTGCCGTGGCGGGTCTAACGCTGCACGACATGGTCAAGGCGCTCGACCCGGCGGCACAACTGAACAACGTGCACCTTGTCAGTAAAGAGGGCGGCAAACGTGGGCAGTGGACCCGCGCCTCCGGTGATCAGCCGGAACCACTCCCCGCGCCGCGTAGTGCTGCGGTCATCGTCGCCTCTACCCGGGCGGCGGAAGGCACTCGTGAGGATGCCACCGGCCCGCAGATCGCAGCCTGGCTCACCGAGCGGGGATTCGACGTCGACGCACCACGCGTGTGTGCGGACGCCGATATCGCTGCGGCGCTGGCTGACGTTCTTGCCCTCCAACCAGCGGTCATTGTGACGACCGGTGGAACCGGGGTGTCTCCCACTGACCTCACGCCCGAAGCCACCCGAGTGGTGCTCGACCGGGAACTTCCCGGTGTCGCTGACGCGATTCGTGCCCGCGGCGCAGAGGTCACCCCGCATGCGGCGCTGAGCCGTGGCCTCGCTGGTGTGTCGAACCGCACACTGATCGTCAATTTGCCGGGCTCCCCATCGGGTGTGCGCGATGGGCTCGGCGTTCTGGAACCGATCCTCGACCACCTTCTCGCACAGATCTCTGGTGGAGGAAACCACGATGACTGACGTATTGGCCCGCATTTCCGCTGACCCGCTCGATGCAGCCGTCGTTGACGCCGCTGTCGCCGGTCCCCGCCACGGCGCAGTCGTCGTGTTTACCGGAGTCGTCCGCAATCATGATGGTGGACAGTCTGTTTCAGCATTGGAGTATCAGGCGCATCCTGACGCGCAGCGTTTCCTTGAGCACTGCTGCGCATCAGTTCACGCGAAAACTGGGCTCCCAGTTGCGGCGATTCACCGGGTCGGCGACCTTCGAGTGGGCGATCTTGCACTGGTGGCCGCCGCTGCCGCCCCGCACCGGAAAGAAGCGTTCGCTGCGTGTGAAGAACTCGTCGAACTCATCAAGCACGAAGTGCCGATTTGGAAGCGTCAGCACTTCGCTGACGGCGCATCCGAATGGGTTGGACTGTGACATCCGGGTAGAGTCGATCGCATCGGGCAGCCGCCACGGCCGCCCAGCGTCGTAGATCGCATCAGTTCACACTTTCAATCAACGCCCCGGTATGGATGAGCGTTGATGCACACAAAGTGTTCATGCCTTTCTCACGGCGAACAACCGCCGTGACCAGAAAGGTCCACCCATGCCTGAACCTACAACGCTGCCCGAAAACACCCCGCACACTGCTGAAAAGACGTTCGCTTCGCTCGGCGTGCCCGCACCTCTAGTGGCGTCGCTGGCCGCACGCGGCATGAGCGCCCCGTTCCCCATCCAGGCCGACACGCTGCCGGATACCCTCGCCGGCCGCGACGTACTGGGTCGCGGAAAGACCGGTAGCGGCAAGACGCTCGCCTTCTCCATCCCGATGGTGGCGCGCCTCGCCGAATTGGGTGCGCGTCGTCGCCCCAGCCATCCTCATGGTCTCGTGCTCGCCCCCACCCGCGAGCTCGCCACCCAGATCACCGCGACGCTTGAGCCCCTCGCGCAGGCAGCGGGCCTGACCGTCACCACCATTTTCGGTGGCGTTTCGCAGAACCGGCAGGTCAGCACCTTGAAAGCGGGCGTCGATATCGTCGTGGCCTGCCCCGGCCGACTTGAAGACCTCATGGGGCAGGGGCACGTCACGTTGAGCGACATCGCCATCACCGTCCTCGATGAAGCCGACCACATGGCGGACCTCGGGTTCCTGCCCGGCGTCACCCGCATCCTCAAGGCCACCCCCGAAACCGGTCAGCGTCTGCTGTTCTCCGCCACCCTGGACAACGGCGTCGACAAGCTGGTCAAGCGTTTCCTCAACAACCAGGTACTGCACTCAGTCGACGAAGCTAACTCCCCCGTCGCCGCCATGACCCACCACATTTTTGATGTCGACGGCGTCGCCACCAAGAAGGCTGTGGTCGAAAAGCTGGCATCGGGTACCGGACGCCGCATCCTGTTTATGCGCACCAAACACCAGGCACGCAAGTTGGCTAAGCAGCTCACTGCCGCGGGTATCCCGTCGGTGGATTTGCATGGCAACCTGTCGCAGAATGCGCGCGACCGCAACCTTGCCGCATTCTCGTCCGGTGAGGCCCGCGTCCTGGTCGCCACCGATGTCGCGGCCCGTGGCGTGCACGTCGACGATGTGGAACTTGTCGTCCACGTTGATCCTCCCGCCGAACACAAGGCGTACCTGCACCGCTCCGGACGCACCGCGCGTGCTGGTAGCGCCGGTGATGTCGTGACGTTGGTACTGCCTGAGCAGCGCCGCGATCTGTCCGCTCTCATGCGTAAGGCCGCGATCAAGGCCACCCCTATCCCCAGCACGCCGGACTCGGCACACGTCGTCGACCTTGTTGGTGAACTTGCCCCGCGCGTGGCACCCGCACCTGCTGCTGCGGCGCCTGCCCGCGGTAAACGTCCCGCTGGATCGTCTCCGGCACGGCGCAGCGGACAGTCACGCGGCGGTGCAAACTCATCTGCAGGTGGCAGCCACAGCGGCGGGCAATCACGCACCGGCAAGCCTCGTAGTGGCGGCGCGGGTGGTCCTGCTCGCAGCGGCGGCAGCGCACGCGGTGGACAGCCACGCAGCGCGGGCGCCGGTCGCGGCCACGGACAGGGCGCTGGGCAAGGCAGCGGAAACCGCCGGAATCGTTCCGGTGCTCAGGCCTCCGGCCAGCGTTCCGGTGCTCAGGCCTCCGGTCGGCGTTCTACAGCTCAGACCTCCGGTCAGGGACAGCGCTCGCGCTAGAAAGTCAGACTGCTGCCGTGTAGCGGTGCACACCGAGCATCGCTCCGGTGTCGGCGTCGTCGTTCTCAGCAACGCACTCACCTAGTGCGCGCAGTACGGCGTCGCCGTCCATTCCCACACCGATCAGCACAAGCTGCGTGCGCCGAGCTTCTCCCTGCGCCCACCGTCCACTGGTGAAACGAATATGTGGGCCAACGGTCTGAACCTCAAACTTGCGGGACTGCCCCGGCACGTTGAAGTGAACAAACCC
>JAAYXN010000272.1 GCA_012515885.1 Rhodococcus sp. (in: high G+C Gram-positive bacteria) | reverse complement strand
GTTTTGTGTCTAAGGAGAATCTTTACGGCGCCTACATTGATGCGCCTGGACCGGCTTTCATGGGAGTCCTTGTTGGCGCGGTCGCGGTATGCGCATCGATCCTGACGTTCGCGTATTCATTCCGCATCGTCTACGGCGCTTTCGGGGGACGCACCACTCAGCCGCGATTGCATGATCCGTCGATCGCGTTCCGGGTGCCTGCTGCGATCGCGTCTCTGGCCGGGCTGATCCTCGGTATTGATTCGGGTGTTTTGGCTCCGCTGATCGATCAGGTGGCGCTGGACACGCAAGGCTCTGTTGGGCACGTGTATTTGACGTTGTGGCACGGTTTCACGCCTGCGCTGGGGATGTCGCTGATCGCGATCAGCTGCGGAACCGTGCTGTTCCTGCAACGCACCCGGGTGGACCGTCTCCTTGATCGGGAGTTGTTTCCGGTGCGCGGGGTTGATGTCTTTGAACGCATACACGCGTCAGTGATCGTGTTCGGTGCCCGTGTCGGTGGTCTCACGCGCACGCAATCTCCGACGCGTCACCTCGCGTTGCCGGTGCTGGTTCTTGTTGGTGTCACTGCTGCGTTCGTGGTCAGCGGAATGTCCCTGCCGCCGATACCCGTGCCGGTAACCGAACCGATTGACTGGCTGCTGCTGGCACTGGTCACCGTTGGTGTCCTCGGTGTAGTGACCACCGCGTCGCGGCTCGCTGCCTTGGCGCTTTTGGGTGTAGTCGGATTCGCTGTTGCGCTCGTGTTTTTCGTCCTCGGTGCACCGGATGTTGGGCTCACGCAGTTACTTGTTGAAGTGCTTACCGTCGTGGTCGCGGTCCTTGTCTTGAGACGATTGCCGGTGAAGTTCCGAACTCCGAGCGCTATCCGAAGGAACCTGGCGGCAGTTGTCGCTGTGGTCGTGGGTGCTGTCGCGGCCCTGGGTACTTACGCGTTGACGGGACGGCGTGAACGTTCGCCTGCCGCGGACTATTTCATTGCTGAAACAGAAGCCGAGACCGGCGGCACCAACATTGTGAACACCATCTTGGTGGACTTCCGTGCACTGGACACCCTCGGCGAACTCACGGTTCTCGGCATCGCCGGCCTAGTCGTGGTCGGGGTCGTGCAATCGGTGCGCATGCTCGCGCTTCAGCGTGATGCGCACGTCGAAAACCTGCGTCAATCCGTCGTCGGATCTGCCGTCGACAACACGATTTTGGCGCGCACTGTAGGACGGTGGCTCACGCCCGTCCTCATCGTTTTGTCGCTCTACCTGTTGTTGCGGGGCCACTACGACCCGGGCGGAGGATTCATCTCCGCTCTCGTTGGTGGGGCGGCGTTCGCGCTTGCCTACCTCAGTGCCCCCAACGTCGGGAAGGCCCCGATACGGCTGCCCTACGTCGGTTTGATTTGTGCCGGAATCGCAGTGGGCACGGCGGTCGGTCTACTCGGCTATATCGATGGCGGCTTTCTCACCCCGCTGCACGTCGATATCCCACTGCCGTGGGGCGGCTATTACCACTTCACGACGGTGCTCATCTTCGACATTGGCGTGTATTTGGCGGTCGTGGGGATCGTGTTGGCCTCGCTCAACAAACTCGGATCTGCTGAGCCGACACGCCACGTAGGGGCGGGCACCGATGCGACGGATAGCCGTAACGCACCGACAGGAGGGACTCGATGACTCTTGCATTACTGGTAGGGGTCCTCGTCGCGGGCGGGGTGTATTTGATTCTTCAACGTGGCATGGTCCGCATTACTTTCGGTTTCGTTCTTCTTGGCCATGCCGGGAACCTGGTGCTCATGGCGTCGGGGGTGACGTCGGATCGAGACGCACCCCTTCTGCATCTATCCGATATGGCGTCGATGGCGGACGCGCTACCCCAAGCCTTCACGTTGACCGCAATCGTGATCGCCTTCTCGATCACCGTCTACATGCTGACCCTCGCCGCTGCGGACAGCGGATCCAAAGATGACGACACCGCGCAGGACAGCGAAGCGGACTCCGATACTAAGGACGCATCATGATCGGCGCATTACTGCCTCTCGCGGTGGCGGTACCGCTTATTGTTGCAGCGCTGAGCGCCGGACTCTATTCGTCTGCTGCACGCAACCTGTTGTTGACGCTCACCAATATCGCGATGTTTGTCTTCGGAGTCGTCCTCGTGGCCACGGTGAACCACGGCGGAGTCGCGGTCGCCAATGTGGGTTTGTGGCCCAACGGTATCGCGATCCCCTTCGTCGCCGACATGTTCAGTGCGTTGATGGTGACAGCGACCGCACTGTTGACCCTGGTGTGCTCATGGTTCGGCATTGTCGCTGGTGACGGACGCAACCGCTTCTTTGCGCCTTTGGTGTTGGTGCTCGCTGCGGGCGTCTATGGTGCCCTGCTGACTGGTGATCTGTTTAACCTGTTCGTTTTCATTGAGGTCATGCTGTTGCCGTCGTACGGGCTGCTGGTCATCTTTGGTGGCGTTCGACGCATTGCGGCAGGACGGTTGTATGTCGCGACGAATCTGTTGACGTCCACCGTGTTCCTCATCGGTGTTGGTTTCGTATATGGCGTCACTGGAACCGTGAATATCGCTGAACTTGCCGGTGCTACGGAGGATTCGTCTACCGTTGCTGCCGCTGTCACCGTGGTGTTGGTCGCCCTGTGCGTCAAGGCAGCTGTGGTTCCGGTGCACGGCTGGCTCACCCAGACCTACCCGGAAGCATCCCCTGCGGTGCGGGCGCTGTTCTCGGGCCTGCACACCAAAGTGGCGATTTACGCCATTTACCGCATCTACGCCGTCATCTTCGACGGCAGCTCGGTGTATCTGACTATCGCCCTTGTTATTACCTGCGCCACCATGGCGATTGGTGTTTTTGGTGCGGTGGGTGAAGGCAATGCGCGCACCATCTTGGTGTTCCACATGGTCAGCCAGATCGGATACATCCTGCTGGGTGGCGCGCTGTTTGGTCCCGTCGGACTTGTGGCAGGTGTGTTCTACCTACTGCACCACATGATCGTGAAGGCATCGCTGTTCTTGTCGACAGGTGCCGTGGAAAAGACCTATGGCACAGACACGTTGGGCGAGGTTCAAGGACTCGCTAAGCGTGAACTTCTCACCGCAGTCGCGTTCTTTGGCGCCGCAATGTCGCTCGCTGGACTACCCCCATTCTCCGGGTTCGTCGCCAAACTTCTTGTGGCTGAGGCCGCAGTCGATAGCCGCCACTTCCTCGTCCTGGCAGTCGTTGTTGTGGTCAGCCTGTTCACGCTCATGTCGATGCTCAAAATCTGGAAAGGCATGTTTATGGGCAACTATGCGCCCCCGAAGCGTGCCGAAGACGATTCAGGCACTGGCCCTGATGCCGGTGAACTAGCGCCGCAGCCACCAAGTTCTGGCACTGCAACAACGGTCACCGCCCCAGCAGTCGAGGTAGACACCGCACCCCGGATCCCTGTGAAACTGGCGATCCCCGCACTGGTTTTGACCGTCATCACGCTCGGTATTGGCCTCGGGGCACAAGGGCTGCTGGTTTTCGTCGAGCAGGCGGCAGCGGGACTGTATGACCCTACGAGTTACGTTGAGGCGGTACTGCGATGAGTGCGCGCAACCAGGCCCTCAAGGCCATCACCTGGCCGCTGCGTCTGACTGGGTTCGGTCTCTATTTCTTGTGGCTGCTAGCCAGCTCCAACTGGGCGGTTATTCGTGACAGTGTCACCCCAGGCAGCGCCATTGATCCGGGAATTGTCGAGTTTCCGCTGAGGTGCCGTACCGACTTTGAAGTGACGCTCCTCGCCAACCTGATTTCCCTGACGCCTGGAACCCTGACCCTAGCGGTCTCCGTCTCTGGTGAGCATCCGGTGCTGTACGTGCACGGCATGTATGCCCCTGATCCCGATGCGTTTCGCGCCGAGCTTGAAGACATGGAAATCCGCATGCTGCGAGCTGTGCGTATCCACGGTGTCGAAGACAGCGTCGCGGCAGGCACCAGTGGAGGTGATTCGGTATGACCGCAATAACCTGGGTCGCGCTCGTAGTGGTGGCTCTGACCATGATTCCTGCAGCGTGGCGAATTTATCGAGGCCCCACAGACGCTGATCGCTCGGTCGCGGCGGATCTGATTTTTTTCGCCTTCGTGGGTGTGTTGGCGATGATGGGTGTTCACCTCGCGGGCGGCGTTGTGTTCGACGTCATCCTGGTTGCCTCAGTCGTGGGTTTCCTCGCCACCATGTCGATGGCACGACTGGTGACGAGAGGGAGGAGATGACGATGACCATTGTGGGTTCCGTGCTGGTGCTGCTAGGTGCCGCCGTATTCGCTGCCGGTGCGGTCGGGTTGGTTCGGCTGCCTGATGTCTATGCCCGTATCAGCGCCATCACCACCGCATCGGGAGTGGGCATTTCCTTACTCATCCTGGGAGCGCTGTGTTTTGAACCGTCCCCGTCGAATGCTGTGAAAGCGCTCCTTGCGATCGTCATCAATTTAGCGACGTCAGCGGTCGGCGGCAACGCATTGGGGCGAGCTGCATACCTGGTGGGTGCGCCACTATCGCCGCGTACCAGCTACGACCAGATGCGTACGGCGAAGAAGCCGGGCCCGCACTCCTCGTCGTAGCAGGGAGTGCAGACCCGGCTGGCGGCTACGAGCGGCCGCGGATGGCGTCAAACACCTTGGGATCGACGAGTGTCGAGGTGTCACCGAGATCGCGGCCTTCCGCGACATCGCGCAGTAGGCGCCGCATGATCTTGCCGCTGCGGGTTTTCGGCAGTTCGGGAACGACCGTGATCTGACGCGGTTTGGCGATCGGGCTGATTTCGCGGGCCACCTCGTCACGCAATTCCGCGATCAGCGCGTCACCGGTGTTTTCGACGCCCTCACGCAAAATGACGAACGCGACGATGCCCTGGCCGGTCGTCTCGTCTGACGCGCCGACAACAGCTGCTTCCGCGACGCCGTGGTGGCCGACGAGTGCGGACTCGACTTCGGCGGTGGAGATGCGGTGCCCGGAAATGTTCATGACGTCGTCGACGCGGCCCAACACCCACAGGGCGCCATCGTCGTCGTATTTGGCGCCGTCACCGGCGAAATACCAGCCCTGGGCGGCGTAACGCGCCCAGTAGGTTTCGCGGTAGCGGTCCATGTCGCCCCAGATGCCGCGCAGCATCGACGGCCACGGCTGGTCGAGAACGAGGTAGCCGGATTGGCCGTCGCCGAGGATTTCACCGAAGTCGTCGACGATCTGCGCGGAGATACCCGGCAGCGGCGCCATCGCTGATCCCGGTTTCGCGGCGGTGATGCCGGGCAGCGGCGAAATCATGATCGCGCCGGTTTCGGTCTGCCACCACGTGTCGACGACGGGGACCTTGCCGCCGCCGATGACATCGCGGTACCAGCGCCACGCTTCCGGGTTGATAGGTTCACCCACCGAGCCGAGGAGGCGGATCGAGGACAGGTCGTGGGCGTCAGGAATCTGACGTCCCCACTTCATGAACGTCCGCACCAGCGTCGGCGCCGTGTAATAGATGCTGACACCGTACTTTTCGATGATCTCGAAATGCCGGTGCTCGGTGGGCGAGTTGGGGGTGCCCTCGTATACAACCTGGGTGACGCCGTTGCTGAGCGGCCCGTACACGATGTAGGTGTGGCCGGTGACCCAGCCGATGTCGGCGGTGCACCAGTAGACGTCTTCGCCTTCTTTGTGATCGAAGACGTTGTGGTGGGTGTATGACGCCTGCGTCAGGTATCCGCCGCTGGTGTGCACGATCCCCTTGGGCTTACCGGTGGTTCCGGAGGTGTAGAGGATAAAGAGGGGGTGCTCGGCATCGAATGGCTGCGCTTCGTGCTGGTCGGAAGCATTCGCGACGGTCTCGTGCCACCACAGGTCGCGTCCGTCTGTCCAGTCGACGTCGACGCCGGTACGCCGAACCACCAGGACGTTCTGTACCGAATTTGCTTGCGCGACAGCGTCGTCCACCGCAGGCTTGAGAGCGGCCGCTGATCCGCGTCGCCACTGCCCATCCACGGTGACAACAAGCTTGGCCTCTGCGTCGTCGATACGTGAGCGCAAAGCGGTCGAGGAAAAGCCTGCGAACACCACCGAATGCGTCAGGCCCAGGCGTGCACACGCCAGCATCGTCACGATCGCTTCAGGAATCATCGGCATGTAGATCGCGACGCGATCGCCTGCAACGAGACCGAGTTCGGTGAACGTGTTGGCGGCTTGCGACACCTCAGCCAGTAGCTGCGAATATGTGACGTCGCGGGTATCGCCTGGCTCGCCCTCGAAATGAATGGCGACACGATCGCCGTTGCCTGCCAAGACATGTCGATCTACACAGTTGTAGGCGACGTTGAGTTTGCCGCCAACAAACCACTGTGCGACGGGGGCGTCCGACCAGTCCAAGACGTCGGTCCACTGCTCATGCCAATGCAATCGGGAGGCCTGATCAGCCCAAAACGCCAGCCGGTCAGCATCGGCAGCCTGCTGCAATTCGGGGCCAGCGTTAGCGGCGGCAGCGAATTCGGGGCTGGGCGGGAATGTCTCCTCACCGGCGGACGGCGCGTCGGTCGTAAAGTCGGCCATAAAACTGTCCTTCTTTCGGATAGAACGACTACTCGACTGTGAGGGTAGTCACGCGCGCCGCGATCGTGCATGACGTGCCCGTGTTTTTGCACATAGGCATAGGGGGATTCATGCATGTAGGCACGCAGGCATGGTGGTGTTCACGCCTGAACGCGTGCATGTACACATGCAGGAAGGCGTGCAGGCACGTATGCACGCAACCTTGGAGGCACGCATGGTTGCAACCATGGTTGCTCGCAAGATTGCTAGTAAGTGGGCGTCGGGTACCGTCGAGAATCGTGAGCGACCCCCTAGATCCCCTCGTTGACCTGCCTGGCGTGCGTGAGGCGGCTGATAAAGCCCGAGCCGCGTTGGGTGAGGTGCATCGGCATCGCAGTAATCGGCGGGGTTGGGCGACGACAGCAGCTGAGGCTGCGGTGCGTGCAGCCCGGGCGTCGTCGTCGCTCGATGGTGGAGTGATGGAGTTGCCTGCGCCCGGTGAGCAGGGTGATCCGGTGCTTTCGGGTGCACTGCGGGTGGGGCAGGCCCTCGACGGTGATGCCTTGGGTAACACTGTCCGCACGTGGCAGCGGGCACCGTTGCAGATGTTGGCGCGCCTGCACCTGCTGGCTGCCGCAGATTTGGTGGACGACGCCGAGCAGTTGGGGCGGCCCCGCTCGGACGCTGGCGTGGGTGAGCGCCTCGACGGTTTAGCGCAGCTGTTGACCGGCGGCACGAAGGCTCCGGCACCGATTGTTGCGGCCGTTGCGCATGGTGAGCTGCTGGCGCTATCCCCGTTCGGTGTTGCTGACGGCGTTGTCGCGCGCGCCGCGTCCCGGCTGGTGTCGGTCTCGACTGGTCTTGATCCGCGCAACCTTGGCGTGCCAGAAGTGACGTGGATGCGCCGCCCCCAGGCCTACCGTGAGGCCGCCGAAGGTTTCGCATCTGGAACAGCGGAGGGCGTCGGCGCCTGGGTCATCTACTGCTGTGACGCTTTTGAAGGCGGTGCCCGCGAAGCCCTATCGATCGCCGAAGCCGCCGCACCCAAGTAGGTCAAACCGTTCCCGCATGCATTTTGTCTTCCCGGATGCGCAATTGCGCATGCAGGAGTAGAAAATGCATGCGGGAAGGGTCGACGAGGTAGGTCCGCACGCCGCAAGAAGGGCGGCGCTTCCGACTCGCGTCGGCGTCGCCGCCCGTCTAGTACGGGGACCTGCTACCAGGCGTGCTGATGTGGGTTGTGTGTCACGGCCTCGGCGACTCATCGCGCTCCACTGGTTTGTCCCGCAACCTGTGCGGGGGGCCTCGCCAATCAGAGACGAATCTCGCAGGCCCACAACGCTTTACCCTCGAGTGGGTCTAGCTTCGCGTGGGTACTGGCACCCGTACTACGAAGGTGGGAGGGGAGAGCGTTCCTTCTCTTCCGGGACGATCTTGGCCTTCCCGACTTCCGTACCTCTTTTGTACTCCGAGTCGACGATGTTCTCAAGAGTTAAATCATCTTTGTGACACTACGGTTTTCAGGCCGGTGACAATGGCACGGCAGTGCCTGAATTCGACGTCCAGCGCCGCCGCCTACAGCACTAATTAGCGCCGCCGCCTACAGCACAAATCAGCGGCGCCGCCGCAGTGCGCTGTAGGTGAGCGCCCCGATCGCTACCGCCGCGCCAAACAGCACTGCCGCAGATGCCACGATCGACGGTGACGGTGAGGTGAGCCGGGCGCGCATCGAGACCGGATTGGAGAAGCTGAGGATCGGCCAGCCATGTTCGATGGCGACCTTGCGTAGGCCGCGGTCAGGGTTGACGGCGGTGGGGTAGCCGACAGCTTCGAGCATCGGGAGGTCGGTGATCGAATCTGAGTAGGCGTAGCACTGGGTGAGGTCGTAGCCGCGTTCCTCCGCGCATTCGGCCATACCTTTAACTTTGCCGTCGCCGTAACAGTAGAAGTCGACTTCGCCGGTGTATTTGCCGTCGACGACGGCGAGCTGGGTGGCGATCGTGTGGTCGACGCCCAGCATTTCGGCGATCGGTTTGACCACTTCGTAGCCGGAGGCGGAGACGACGATGACGTCGTGGCCGCGGGCGTGATGGTCGGCGATGAGGTGTGTGGCTTCTGCGTAGACGAGTGGGTCGACGATTTCGTGGAGGGTTTCGGCGACGATGGCGCGAACTTGTTCGACGTTCCAGCCTTCGGTGAGTGAGGTCAGGTTGGAGCGTATCCGCTCCATCTGGTCGTGGTCGGCGCCGGAGAGCATGAACAAGAATTGGGCGTAGCTGCTTTTGAGGACGGCTCGACGGTTGATGAGACCGCCTGCGAAAAGGGGGCGTGAAAACGCGAGGGTGCTTGATTTCGCGATGATCGTCTTGTCGAGGTCGAAGAAGGCGGCGACTCGGTGGGGGGTTTGCGTGCTACCGGTGCGCTGCGCCGTCGCCCAGGTAGGCCCTGTGTCGGTGGTCACAACTTTAAGGATAGGTGGAAATCGTGGTGTGTGCCGCGGTCCTGTGCGGTGTTCGAGGCACTTTGAGTGGGAGAGTAGGCACCGCCACGCAGGAGAAGTTGAACTTGCAAACACTCTTGGATTTGGGTGTAGTATCGGACATGTCCGGCTCGCTCCGGACAGGCTCAGCCCGACCCCCCGGGGCTGAGCCCCGACGACCCCCGCCTCCTCCCCCCCTGGCGGGGGTCGTCCTCTATCTTCATCACGCCTTGCTAGGCTTTCTGTTGATGACCCTCGCCGTCCCCCTGGTGAGGGTCATCGTTTGCGTTCGGGGGTTTCGCTCTCACAGGGAAAATGTGCAGCCTCAGGGTCCGGGCCCTGGCTGCCAGCCTAGTTGTGAGACACATCCACGCTGACAGCCAGAGCGGGGAAACAGGCACACACATGACAGTGATGACAACCCCGATAGGAACCACACCCTCGGGTCAACGCAGCTTCTCCG
>JAAYXN010000271.1 GCA_012515885.1 Rhodococcus sp. (in: high G+C Gram-positive bacteria) | reverse complement strand
CGTTCACTCAGGCCGGTGCCCAACGCCGAACCTCAGATGAAGTTTCGGACGATTCACGGGTACCGCCGCGCCTTCCGGATGGCTGGTGAAGGTCCCGCCATTTTGTTGCTGCATGGAATCGGGGATGATTCGTCGACGTGGTCGGAGATCATCCCGCATCTGGCCAAGAACTACACGGTGATCGCCCCGGACCTGCTTGGCCATGGCCGCTCCGACAAGCCGCGCGCTGACTACTCGGCACCGGCCTATGCCAACGGCATGCGCGATTTGCTGTCGACCCTCGATATTCATCACGTGACGGTTGTCGGGCACTCCCTTGGTGGCGGTGTGGCGGCACAGTTCGTCTACCAGTTCCCGCAGATGGTGGACCGGTTAATCCTGGTCTCGGCGGGCGGTGTGACGAAGGATGTCCATCCGGCATTCCGGCTGGCCACAATGCCCGTCGTCAACGAAGCACTTCGACTACTCCGGGTTCCCGGGGCCATGCCTCTCGTGCGGGCTATCGGCGCCACCCTGGCGACGCTGCACGGCACCCGGCTACGTCCGGGCGCGCTCCTGCATGACACTCCGGATCTGGTTCGCATTTTGTCGTCACTTGCCGACCCGACAGCGTGTGAGGCGTACCTGCGCACTCTGCGTTCGGCAGTCGATTGGCGTGGCCAGGTCGTCACGATGCTCGACCGCAGCTATCTCACCGAAAAGCTGCCTGTCCAGCTCATTTGGGGCGATCAGGACTCGGTTATTCCCGTCGCACACGCCCACCTGGCGCATGCGGCCATGCCCGGTTCGCACCTGGAAATCTTTCACGGTGTGGGCCACTTCCCCTTCCGCGATGACCCCATCCGCTTCCTGCAGGTGGTGGAGGATTTCCTCAACACCACCGCCCCGCTGGTCTTTGACGACAAGCATTGGCGGCAGATGCTCATCAACGGGGTCGGTGAGTCCGCGATTACCGGAAGTGCCGCCACGCGGATGGCTGTCCTCGACGCCATGGGATCTGACGAGCGAAGCGCTACCTAGCGCGACAAGAATTACGCCCCCGCTTGCCGCGACAGGAAAGGCCTAGCCCCGTTTCCGGGGCTAGGCCTTTCCTGTCTACTACTTAGGATTCAGCGCACGGGCCCGAGTAGTCGATCGTGGTGGTGGGCTGGAAACCGTTCACCAACGTGCGAGTGCCCAGCTCCACTGAGCCGTCGGGCACGGAGATGCTGGCGGACTGCTTCGACAGATCCGGCATCTGACCGTAGGTCGCTGTCGGCAGGATGCCCTGGTAGTCCACCTCAAGCCCCTCAATGGACTCACGCAGACCTGAACGGGTGAGCTTGCCTTCGTCAGCGGCCTTCTCGAGCAGTGCCTTCAGCGGGTAAGCGAGCGTCCATCCAAAGAGGTAGCCCTGGTTGGACGGCAATGTTCCACCTGTCGACGCCTTAATAGCGGCGATGCCTTCGCTGTCACCGTCCCACCCCTGCCACGGACCGATGTGGTTGTAGAGCGACGTCAACGCGCCTGCGGCCGGAGTGTTGAGCAGCGCCGGGTTGAAGGTGGGAACCGAACCGAGGAACCGTCCCTGGTAGCCCGCCTGCGCGGAGCCAGCAACGATTTCGGCAGCCTCAGCTGGAGTCACTGCGAGAACAACAACGTCCGGCTGCAGCGAGGCGATCTGACCGATAGCAGCGGCCTGGTTGCCTGCGATCGCGTTCGGTGCGCTGTCGATCTGCGCCAGCACCTCGACGTCGTTGGCTTCGGCCCAGCGCTTCGCGCCGATCGCGGAGTCTCCGCCGTAATCGCCGGGGAATCCCACTGTGACAAGGGATTCCGGCTTGTCGTAGGTTTCGGTGAACCAGTCGAGGCCGATTACAGATTCGGTGCAGTATGAGTACCCGGATTCGAGAATTAGTCCGCGGTCGGTGTCGGGGAACTGGAACCCGGACCACCACGCTCCTGGAACCGCGACGAGGTTGGCTGAATCCATTTGATCGAGTACTGCCTCGGTGTTGATGGTTCCAAGACTCATCGACAGTGCCAGAATGTTGGGCTCGATCTGCTGGTATGCCGCGGCGTGACGTTGCGGATCGTATGCGGTGTTGCGGGTGTTGGCGGTGATGTTGATGTCATAGCCACCGATACCGCCGTTTTCGTTGACGTTGCGCCAGAACGCAATTTGGCCTTCGTTCATGGGAACGCCCAGTGCGGCGAGCGGGCCGCCCTCCAAATCGGAGAGCACTCCCAGATAGATGCAGCCGTTGTCGGGGTTGACTGCGTCGGGGCACGCTTCTTCCGTGACTCCGGTTCCGGTGCCGCCGGCGTTGTCTTCGTCGACGGCCGAGCAGGCCCCCGCAAAGACGATCGCGGCCAGCGCCGGAGCTGCGAGCAGTCTGCGTCCGGCGCGTGATGATGTGCGATTCGACATCGTTCCTCCATTTACCTATGAGTGGCGGGTGGTGCGGGCCTGCGGTGATAGCGAGTGAGAGAAGCTAGTAGGAGAAGGGCCAGCCGCGGAAGTAGTTGCGCATTCGCGTCCACAAACCGAACAGGCCGCGTGGTTCGAGGACGACGAACAGCACGATCAGTAGGCCGAAAACGATGGTTTTGAATTCGTCGACGGTCAGTCCTGCTCCCGAGACACCCTGTCCTGTGATGAATGGCAGGAAGTGCGCGGTGTCTTCGATGAGGCGCGGCAGTAGAACAACGAACGCGGCACCGATCAGCGAACCGGAGATGGTTGCCATCCCGCCGATGAGGACGATCGCTAGGAAGTCAATGGACAGCAACAGGTTCCAGCGTTCGGGGCTGATGCGCCCAATCACGACCGACAGCAACGCGCCGCACACACCCGCATACGCAGAGGACAAAGCAAAAGCGAGAGTCTTCGTTCGTTGAAGGGGTACGCCCATAATTTCGGCGGCGATATCACGGTCACGCACTGCGGCAAACGAGCGCCCCACCTTGGAGCGAGCGATGTTGCGCGCCGCCAACGCCAAGACGATAAGCAGTACCAAACAAATAAGATAGAGCGTGACCTGACGGGTCAGCAGCAACGGACCGATACGGTAAGTCAAGGACAGGTCCGCGCCGAACAGGGTCAGCGAGGCCGGAGCCCGACCCACACCGCCGCCACCAGTCACCGAATGCCATTCGCGGTAAACGTGTTCGCCGAGCATTAACAGTCCCAGCGTCAACGTCGCCAAATAGAGCCCGCGTACCCGGGAGGCCAGGGGCGCGAAAAGGAGCCCCAACAGTCCCGGAATGATGGCCGACAGCGGCAGCCACAGCGCCATGTCCCAGCCCAGTCCCCACACCCGCGACGTCGACTCGCCGCCGAAGACCGCTGCCGTGTAGGCACCGGCACCAACGAAGAACGCGTGGCCGAGGGAAATCTGACCGGCATACCCGGTGAGCAGGTTAAGCCCGATTCCACCGATCGCATACACCGCGGCCAGCGCGAGAAGCATCGTCAGGTCGGTGGTGAGAAAGAACGGTGCTGCAACAGCGAGGAGCACAGCACCGAACGTCCACCACGCCTTCGCTGGCGTGTTCCACAGTCCCTGTTCGCGGCCGTAGTTGGTGTAGAGCCGAGGCCGCCCTCGACGCACAGACCACGGCGTGCGTGCTTGGCGGTGCCCCAGTTCGTCGGGGCTTCCGCGCAAACCCAGCGACGAGTCATTGTCGCTGTGCGGCGCGGGCACGGCTGCGCCGTCCTGAATCTCTTTTGCCGTGACGCTCATACGCGATGAACCTCCTTGGTACCGAACATTCAGTAGGGCCGGATCATGAGCACGATCAACATCACGAGGTAGGGCATCACGATGTCGAAATTCGCACCCAGCCACGGGGCAACGCCCGGTTGATAGACCTTGGTGAGGGTTTCGACGACGCCGATGATGACGCCACCGATGACCGCGCCTTTCACCGAATCCAAACCGCCGAGGATGATGGCGGGAAGAGCTTTGAGCGCGATGAACGCCGCGAGCGCGGACACCCCGCCCGGCGCCATTCCCACGTGCACTCCGGCAAGAGCGGCGAGACCGCCTGCGATCCCCCACGACACGGAAAAGACAGCGCCGGCGCGAATGCCCTGTGCCTGTGCGACTTCCTGGTCCATCGCGGTGGCCCGCATCGCCAGGCCGTACCGCGACCTGCCGAGCCACCAGCCCAGAGCTGCGATGGCCGCGGTGGCGAACACGATTTTGGCGATATCGGTGTAGTTGATGGTCACCCCGCCTATGCACGGTGCTTGCATGCCTGCAATGACCGCGCCGTCTACGCGGCGCTCACCGCCCAGACAGATGTTGGTCATACCCCAGGGGTCGCCCGAGTTAATGACGTTGTGCCCGATAAGTTTTGTTGTCACCACAATGCCTGCGGCGAAAAGTCCGATGGTGACCAACGCTGCCGCAAACGATGGCCGACCCACCATGGGCCGCATCGCAATACGTTCGGTCCCCATGGCGACGAGTGCACCGGCAGCGATCGCACACACCACTGCGACCGGGAACGGCAAACCCCATTGGGAAGTGACGACGTAACTGACATAGGTTCCGAAAATCATGAACACGGGTTGCGCGAAGTTCAAGACACCGGTGGCCCGAAAGATGATGACGAAGCCGACCGCGATCAGCGAATAGACCGCGCCCAGGCCAAGCCCGGAAATGACTGCACTAATAAAGGTTGTCATCGCCCCACCCCTGCGAGATCTCCACCGGGATGGACCGAGCCATCCGCGTACATGTCGTCGATGAGGTCGCCGAACTTTTCATGGAGCGCGGCGCGGCGGATCTTTTGCGTCGCGGTCAGTTCGCCGTCGTCGTGGTCGAGGACTTTAGGGAGCACCCGGAATTTGCGAACGTTCTCGACCCGCGCGAATTTACTGTTCGCCTCAGTTACGATGCCGCGCATCAGTTCTAGAACCTCGGGCCTGGTCGCGAGGTCTCGGTAGGTGGTGTATTCGATTCCCTGCCTCGATGCCCAGTCTCCGACGGTGTCGAATTCGACTCCGATCAAAGCGGTCAGGTAGGGCTTGCGGTCGCCGATCACCACCGCCTCCTTCACGTAGGGCGACGCCTTGAGTTGGTGTTCGATCTCGGATGGAGAAATGTTCTTTCCGCCTGCGGTGATGATGATGTCCTTAATGCGATCGACGATCCGTATGTGCGTGCCGTTGACCCATTCACCGACGTCACCGGTGTGCAACCAACCGTCGTGGTCGACAGTGTCGGCGGTAGCTTCCGGCCGGTTCCAGTAGCCCACGAAGTTGCCGCGATGGCGGGTAAGGATTTCTCCTGTCGCCGGATCGAGGGTGAGTTCTATCGATTCGCCGGGTTCACCGACCGTTCCCAGCACGACACGGCCCTTGCGGTTCGCAGTCGCGATCGCACAGTTCTCCGTCATGCCGTAGACCTCGTACATGGGCACGCCGAGACCGAGGAAGAACGAGAGGACTTCGGGTGAGATCGGGGCCGCACCGGACAGTGCGGCGCGTACTTTGCGTAGCCCAAGCTTGTCGCGCAGTGAACGGAAGATGAGTGGATAGCCCACCGCGTACAGCACCCGAGATTGCGCAGTGTGGTTGCCGCCATTGGCAATACGCTGCGCGGCGATCCTCGAACCCAATGCGGAGCCGATACGCAGGGCCAGCCGTTTAATCGGCGAGGCAGAGGCGCCTTTAACGAGCACCGTCGAGTGCAGTTTTTCCCAGATCCGCGGGACCGCGAACAGAATGGTCGGTTGCACCTCGATGAGGTTGGCCGCGACCGTATCGATCGATTCCGCAAAGTGCACGACCGCGCCGGACGCCGCGTTCGTCCACGTCGTCGCTGCCCGCTCGGCTACGTGGCTCAGGGGTAGAAACGACAGGCTGACATCGCCGGGCCCGGGAGGTGGTTGGAACAGTCCGTCAGCGGACATGACCGTCTCCAACGCGAAATCAACGTTTGCGACCGACAGCATCGCACCTTTGGGTGGCCCGGTTGTTCCCGATGTGTAGACGAGCGTCGCGATGTCTTCTGGTGACGGCGAGATCGAGGACAGCAGATCGGGGTATGCGCGCTGGTGCGCGAGTGCGCCGCTACGAAACTTGTCGTACGACAGCAGTTTCGGGTGGTTGTAGGCCGCCATTCCTCGACTGTCGAGGTACACCACCCACTCCAGGTGTGGGCATCGATCCCACACCGCCATAATCTTGTCAACCTGTTCCTGGTCTTCAGCAATGAGCACTCGCACACCCGAATCGAGAACTTGATACTCGATCTCGGCGGGTGGGTTGGTCGAATAAAAGCCCACCGTAATAGCGCGTAGCGATAGTGCACCGAGATCGGTGTACAGCCACTCCGGCCGGTTTTCGGAGAGGATGCCCACTCGGTCCGTAGCACCGACACCAAGCGCTGCTAATCCGTGTGCCACGGAAGCGACTTCCGCCGCGTATTCCTCCCACGTGATGTCTTGCCAGATACCCAAGCTCTTCACACGCAACGCCACCGAATTGGGCGTGTTCTTCGCGCGCTCTGCACTAAGGCTGGAAGTGTTTTCATCGAGGTTCCACCTCCTTTGCGCCGCCGAGGTACGCGCGAATGACCTCGGGGTCGGTTTGAACTTCTGCGGGTGTTCCCAGAGCGATCCGGCGACCGAAGTCAAGTACGAGGACCCGATCGGCCAAGTCCATGACCAGGCGCATGTCGTGTTCGACCATGATCAACGTGATGCCGAGTTCGGCCCGGATGTCGAGGATGTAGCGCGCCATATCCTCGGTTTCCTCGGCGTTCATTCCTGCCACCGGCTCGTCGAGAAGAAGCAGCCGCGGTTCCATCGCAAGCGCCCGCCCAAGTTCCACGCGCTTTTTGATCCCGTACGGCAGCATGCCGACCGGGTGGTGACGCACCGATTCGAGAGAGAGGAAATCCACGAGATCTTCGACAAACTTGCGGGCACGGAGTTCTTCGCGTCGCGCCGGACCCAGGTAGAGGGCTGCAGCGAGTGCTCCGTAGCGCAGATGCAGGTGCCTGCCCAGTTTCAGGTTGTCGAGGACGCTGAGGTTGTCGAACAGCTCGATGTTTTGGAACATTCGGGCGACACCAAGTCGCGCGACAGCGTCAGGGCGTTTGCCAAGTATCGGTTCGCCGTATAGCGCGATGGACCCGCCATCCGGCCGGTAGACACCAGACAGGCAATTGAACAGGGACGTCTTGCCCGCCCCATTGGGGCCGATCACCGCAAACAGTTCGCCGCCGTGAACATTGAAATTGATATCGGTCAGCGCCCGGTTTCCACCAAACGACAGACCGAGTCCTTCCACCTTCAGCATTACGAGAGCCACCTCTTCCGTCGGCGGTAATGTTTGACGTCGCGATACGAGGTTCCGGCGCCTTCTGCCCCGAGCCCTAGGTAGAACTCGCGGATATCCGCGTCCTCGCGCAGCACCTCAGCGGGCCCGTCCATGACGACTTTCCCGTTCTCCATGACGTAGCCGTGGTGCGCGATATCGAGAGCCATCGCCGCGTTTTGTTCCACCAGAAGCACGCCGGTTCCTGCGGCATTGATGTCGACGACAAGGTCACGGATTTGTTCGACGACGCGGGGCGCGAGCCCCAGGCTCGGTTCGTCGAGCAGCAAATACCGTGGCTGCGACATCATGGCCCGGCCAATTGCGAGCATCTGCTGTTCGCCGCCCG
>JAAYXN010000270.1 GCA_012515885.1 Rhodococcus sp. (in: high G+C Gram-positive bacteria) | reverse complement strand
TGGTTTGTTCCTCACCGAGACCGTCCGCGGAGACGGCGCGAACCCAGGTAACCCTCGACGCCGTCCACAGCAACCCCGCCCCAAGCGCAAGCAGCAGCGCTGCCATCGCCGTCACTCGCCGCGCAGGAGACGTAGTGCTGCCGTCAGGCTCCACGCTGTCCACAGCTTCGGCGCTGTCTGTTTTTGGGTGATCGCTCATCGCTCACGCCCCCTCCGGCTTGCTGCCACTCCCCCGTGCCCCCACACCGCGCACAGTGTGGGCGGCAGCCACGGCAGACAGCACAGCCATCGCCTTGTTTCGTGCTTCGGTGTCTTCGTACTCCGGCTGCGAATCTGCAACCACTCCGGCGCCCGCCTGCACGTAGGCGGTGCCGTCCTTAATCAACGCGGTACGGATGGCGATCGCCGTATCGGCGTCACCAGCGAAATCGAGATAGCCGACGATGCCGCCATAAATGCCGCGCCGTGTCGGTTCGCGTTCCTCGATGAGCTGCATCGCCCGCACTTTAGGTGCACCCGACAGGGTGCCTGCGGGGAAACACGCGGTCACCGCGTCGAGAGCCTGCTGGCCCTGAGCCAGGTGCCCGGTGACTGTGGAGACCAAGTGCATGACGTGGCTGTAGCGCTCAATGTGACGGTAGTCGTGGACTTTGACCGTGCCCGGTTCACACACACGACCGAGATCATTGCGACCGAGATCGACGAGCATCAAATGCTCGGCGTTCTCCTTTTCATCGGCGAGAAGGTCCTTCTCCAAAAGGACATCGTCTTCTTCGGTCTCACCGCGCCAGCGAGTGCCCGCAATCGGATGCGTGGTGGCGACGCCATCATGCACGGTAACTAGCGATTCTGGGCTGGACCCGACGACAGAAAACGCGGTGCCGCCGTCGCCGTCTGGCACATGAAGCAGATACATGTACGGGCTCGGGTTCGTTGCCCGCAGCATCCGGTACACGTCGATCGGTGCTGCGTCGCACGGCATTTCGAAACGCTGCGACAGCACCACCTGGAAGGCCTCGCCCGCTTCGATCTCGCCGACGAGTGACCGCACATCGTCCTGGAAACCTTCGCTGGTGCGTTGACGCACAAACTCCGGCTTGGGGCGCGCATACGTCGACACAGTTGACGTCGCGGGCGCAGCGAGTGCTGCTTCCATCCGATCGAGACGCGCGAGCGCATCCTCGTACGCACGATCCATGTTCTCGTTCGTGCCGTTCCAGTTGACCGCGTTCGCGATCAACCAGATGACGCCCTCGTGGTGGTCGACGGCAGCGATATCGGTCGCAAGCAGCATGACCATTTCCGGGATCTGAAGGTCATCGACTGCGTGATCACCGAGCCGTTCGAAGCGGCGGACCGCGTCATAACCTAAGAACCCGACCATGCCGCCAGTGAGTGGCGGCAACCCCGCTGGGCGCTCCGACTGCAACAGTTGCAGGGTTTGCCCCAACGCCGTGACCGGATTTCCTCCCGAAGGAACACCTTCAGGGACCTGTCCGTACCACGCGGCCTCGCCGTCAACGACAGTCAAAGCCGCTGGACTGCCCGCACCAATAAACGACCACCGAGACCACGAGCGGCCATTTTCTGCTGACTCAAACAGGAAAGTGCCGGGGCGATCCGCGGCGAGCTTCGCGTACGCCGACAGCGGGGTCTCCGCATCGGCGAGCAACCGCCGCGTCACAGGCACAACGCGATGTTCCGCAGCAAGATGAGCAAACTGCTCGCGAGTGGTGGTCGAATCCGACCCCGCGGCGTCGGTCAGGGTGGTGGGTTCGGCGTGCATACATTTCATTGTCCCAGGCATCGATATGAAGGTGCTATTCGACTACCGTGCGGGGTATGAGCGCTGGAATCATCACCGCAGGAAACAAGGCCCCAGACTTTCGTCTCGCCGATCAAACCGGTGCCGAACGCACCCTCGATGGCCTGCTCAACGAAGGCCCCCTCGTGC
The DNA here is from genome assembly GCA_012515885.1 of Rhodococcus sp. (in: high G+C Gram-positive bacteria). Lineage (GTDB taxonomy): Bacteria > Actinomycetota > Actinomycetes > Mycobacteriales > Mycobacteriaceae > Rhodococcus_F. The sequence continues at coordinate 3,769 of JAAYXN010000270.1, read as the reverse complement.
TGTTCTTCTACCCGGCTGCCTTCACACCGACCTGCACCGCCGAAGCCTGCCACTTCCGTGACCTGGCAGCAGACTTCGCGCAGGTTGGCGCCACCCGCGCTGGTATCAGCACCGATGCGGTCGACAAGCAGGCGTCATTCGCTGAAGCCAAGCAGTTCGACTACCCGCTGCTGTCCGACCGCGACGGTCACGTTGCCGCACAGTTCGGGGTCAAACGCGGCCTGCTGGGACGTATCGCACCCGTCAAGCGGACCACCTTCGTCATTGACACCGACCGCACCGTCCTCAAGGTGATCTCCAGCGAGTTCCGGGCACAGTCCCACGCCGACGAAGCACTCGCGTTTCTCCGCGCCCGAAGCTAACCCCGGCGCAGAGAACCCCGCTCGACGAGAACGCCACCCGCAATCGGCGTATCAGCCGAGCGGCACTCCGCCCACACCCCAATTTTCACGCGGCACATCGGTAAGGGTCACCCACACCTTGGACGCATCCTTACCGGTAGCGTCCGCATACGCGCGCGTCACACTCTCAATCACGGCGCGCTTCTGCTCGTCCGTCAAACCTGGTGTCTGCGAAATCTGAATCAAAGGCATAACGCGAGCCTGCCACACCAGTTACGAACCCAGTGCTCCGCACACAGCTATCTAACTCGGTGCTCCGCACACGGCTATCTAACTCGGTGCTCCGCACACGGCTACCTACTCGGTGCTCCGCACACGGTATCGAGCGCGGCTGCGAAATCTGCGATCAAATCATCCGCACTCTCCAGGCCAATCGACAACCGCAAATGCCCGTACGTGCGGAACGGCTCCGGGTAGTAACGCACCCGCGGCCCCGAAGTTCCCACATGCACAATCAGCGTCTCGTCATGGCCCAGTGACACCGCGGACGTCACGATCTTGAGGTTCGCAACAAACTCGTTCTGCAACTCCGGCGGGCCATCAACCGCAAAGGCCATCATTGCGCCAAACCCGCGGCCACCGAACTGCTTCCGCGCCAACTCATGCTGAGGATGCGACTCGCGCCCCGGATACGCGACATAGGCGATCCGCGAATCCTGCTCCAAGAATTCCGCGACCTTCTCCGCAGTGTCCAGATGCTGACGCATACGCAGTGGCAACGTCACCGATCCACGCGTAATCATCCAGGCGTTAAACGGCGAAATGACACCACCCACATCCACCATCGCTTGAGCCTTGATGGGCCGGATCAACTCGGCACGACCCAGCACCGCCCCGCCCATCGCATCACCATGACCATTGATGTATTTGGTGAGCGAATGCACCACAAGATCAGCCCCATCGGCGAGGGGCCGATACAACGGCGGCGGTGTGAACGTCGAATCCACCGTCAGTAGCGCACCCGCCTCATGGGCAATCTCTGCCAACGCAGCGATATCAGCGACCCGCGTCGTCGGGTTCGCGATGGTCTCGGTGTGAACGATCTTCGTTTGCGCGGTGAACGCCGCCCGCACCGCATCAAGGTCACTGGTGTCTACAAACGTTGCGGTGATCCCGTACTTTTCCGGCAACAGTTCCGCGAACATCTTCCACGTCGCTTCATAACTGTTGTCAGAAACAATGATGTGGTCGCCAGTCTTCAAATAGGTGAAGAACATTGCGTGCAGCGCCGCGACTCCCGACGCCAAAACCACAGCATCTTCAGCCCGCTCCAGCGTGGCCAATTTCTGTTGCAGCGCAAGCTGATTCACACCCGAGTTGCGGGTATAAAACAGCGAATCCACCTCAGACCAGCTGACCGACGACGGATCGTCCGGGAGCGCGTACGAATTAGCCGCGACCAGCGGTGTCCGAATGGCGCCAGAACCAGGGTCATGACTGTTGCCAGCATGCACGGACTGGGTGTTGAACGACAGGGTCTGCGGGGCATCCTTACGTGGCCTGGTCACCACTCGACGGTATACCTACGCTGGCCAGCGGTCAGCGAGCCTCCCTAATCGTCTGGAGGCGAGCCTCCCGAATCATCCGATATGCCCGGTTAGTCGGCTGCTTCGTCGGTCAGCAGGACGTCCGTGTCGAAGCACGTGTGGGTGCCGGTGTGGCAGGCGGCACCGTCCTGGTCGACGACGAGCAGCACGGAGTCGCCGTCACAATCGAGACGCACTTCGTGCACGTACTGCGTGTGCCCCGAAGTTTCGCCTTTCACCCAGTACTGCTGACGTGAACGCGAGTAGTAGGTGCCCTTGCGGGTCTGAAGGGTTCGGGCCAGCGCTTCATCGTCCATCCACGCCACCATCAGCACATCGCCGGTGGAGCGTTCCTGAGCAACCGCACTGAACAACCCGTCGGAGTTGCGTTTAAGTTTGGCTGCGATCGCCGGGTCCAAGCTGCTAACTGGCTCGCTCATCGGACCACAATTCCTTCCGCGCGCATCGACGTCTTAACCTCGCCAATCGTCATATCACCGAAGTGGAAGACGCTGGCGGCAAGAACAGCGTCCGCACCGGCCTGTACAGCGGGAGCGAAGTGTTCGACAGCTCCCGCACCGCCGCTGGCGATCACCGGAACCTGCACCGCGGCGCGGACCGCTTCGATCATGCGCAGATCGAATCCGGCTTTGGTGCCATCGGCATCCATCGAGTTCAACAGAATCTCACCGACACCCAGTTCCGCACCGCGCACTGCCCATTCAACAGCGTCGATACCGGTGCCTCGTTTGCCGCCGTGTGTAGTCACTTCCCATCCCGATGCGGTGGGCTCGCCGCCCTCGGGAACGGTGCGGGCATCGACCGACAGGACGATGCACTGCGAGCCGAAACGCTCGCTGAGTTCACGAAGCAGTTCAGGCCGGGCAATCGCTGCGGTGTTGACACTGACCTTGTCCGCACCGGCACGCAAAAGACGGTCTACATCTTCGACCGTGCGGACTCCCCCGCCCACCGTCAACGGAATGAACACCTGTTCCGCAGTGCGGCTGACGACGTCAAGCATCGTGCCGCGATCTGATGTCGACGCGGTGACGTCGAGGAAGGTCAGTTCGTCAGCGCCCTGAGCGTCGTAGGCAGCAGCCAGTTCCACCGGGTCACCGGCGTCACGCAGGTTCTCGAAATTCACGCCCTTCACGACGCGGCCAGCATCGACGTCCAGACACGGGATGACCCGAACTGCCAGCGTCATGAAATAACTCCTTCAATGGCCCGAAGACAACGTCTCGCGGGCGTTATCGGTTGGTTGAGCGGTTAATCTCACCCAGAATATCGAGGATCTCGCCGTGGACCCCAGGGGCAGCGGCCAGAACGGAACTGGACGTGATCGTCCACGGGTTGCCGTCGAGGTCCGTGACAACTCCGCCCGCAGCCCGGATGAGCGCCACGCCCGGAGCGTTGTCCCATGCATGGTGGCCAAACACCACGGCACCACCCAAAATTCCGGCTGCCGTGTAGGCGAGGTCCACTCCGGTAGAGCCGTGAATACGAATACGCGACGATGTGCGGCTCAGTTCCGCGAGGATCTGCAACCGGTACGGTCCGGGGATCCGGCCTCGGCTATCGACGTTGAGCGCACCCAAACCGATGATCGATGACGCCAGTGACCGCCGCTCCAAAGACGGAAGAATCGTTTCTCCATCGCGAAGGGGCCCACCGACCCACGCGCTGTATCGCCGCCGCACGAAAGGGAGCCACGTCAACCCAAGAAGCGGTTCGCCGTCGCTGACCAGCGCAGCCAGGATGCCGGCGGTGGGCAGTCCTGATGAGTAGTTCATGGTCCCGTCGATGGGGTCAATCACCCACACCAAACCCTCGTCGAGA
>JAAYXN010000269.1 GCA_012515885.1 Rhodococcus sp. (in: high G+C Gram-positive bacteria) | reverse complement strand
CCCAACAAACTCCCCGATATTGATGGGGAGCCGCTTCTCATGGCGATGCTGTGGCAAAACCTGATCGGCAACGCCATCAAATTTGCTCGCCCCGACGTGACCCCGCACATCACTATCAGCGTCAATGACACGGACGGCGAATGGGCTTTCTGTGTGCAGGACAACGGTATTGGCATCGCGGAAGAATTTGCCGAGAAAGTCTTCATTATTTTCCAGCGCCTGCATGGACGTGACGAACACGCAGGCACCGGCATCGGTTTGTCACTGTGCAAAAAGATCGTCGAATACCACTCTGGACGTATCTGGCTCGACACCAGTTTCACAGAAGGCAGCCGCATCTGTTTCACTCTCCCTAAGAGATCTCACGCGGCCGACACCCTCGGAGATGCTGACAGCGACGCCGGTAAGGAAGTCACGCAATGAGCGGTAGTTTCAACATGGCAGGTCAACCGATTGATGTCCTGCTCGTCGAGGACGATCCGGGCGACGAGTTGATGACTCGTGAGGCTTTCGAGTTCAACAAGGTCGGCAACACCTTGCATGTCGTGCGTGACGGTGAGCAAGCCCTGGACTTTCTGTACCAGCGCGGGGAACACACCGATGCGATCCGTCCCGATCTGATTCTTCTTGACCTCAACCTGCCCAAGTACGACGGGCGTCAGGTGCTGGAAAAGATCAAAAACGATCCCGACCTCTCGGATATCCCCGTCGTCATTTTGACCACGTCTGCCGCCGAGGAAGACATCCTGCGCAGCTACAAGCTGCATGCGAACGCGTATGTCACCAAGCCGGTCGATCTCGACCAGTTCATTGCCGCAATACGGCAGATCGATGACTTCTTCGTTCAGGTCGTACGTCTTCCCCGGTCTAACAGCAAGCTCCGCTAGATCACTCCCCGCGACGCGGGTAGCAGCCGACCGAGCACGTCGGCGAGGGTGACGACACCGATGATCTCGTCGTTTTCCATCGCGACAGCGAGGTGGCTGCGGGTTTCCCGCATGGTCGCGAGCGCCTCGTACACCGGGTCTGTAGTGGACAGGATCAGTACCGGACGCATCAGGTCACGGGCCGTGGTGGTCGCTGATGCCGCCAACGCGTCCCGGACGTGGATGACGCCGACCACTGCGGCGCCGTCACGTACCAGCAGGCGCAGGTGCCCGGAGCGGTGGCCTTCCTCGCGGATCTGTGCGGGTGTCGCCGTCGCGGGGACGCTGCTTGGCCGCGCGACCTGGGTGGCGACGTCACCGATCGTCAACGATTCCAGGGACAGGGCGCCAGCTAGGTAGTCGTGGTACTGCTCGTCGAGGGTGCCGACGGTGGCTGAGTGCTCCACCAAGTGACGCAGCGCATCCGAATCCTGCCCGGATGCCAGCTGGTCGACCGGTTCAACACCGACCTTGCGCAGGCACCAGTTGGCCATGCGGTTGAGCACTTCAAGCAGTGGACGCGTGAACCACATGAACCCGCGCATCGGCAGAGCCAGCATCGTGGCGGACTTCTCGGGGTGCGCAATCGCCCACGATTTCGGTGCCATTTCGCCGACAACGAGATGCAGGAACGTCACGATCACCAGGGCAAACACGAAACCGAGAACGTCCGCGATCCACAGCGGCGCACCCCACGTTTCAAACATGGGCGTCAGCCAATGGTGCACGGCCGGTTTCGTCGTCGCACCCAATGCGAGCGTGCAGACGGTAATACCGAGCTGGGAGCCAGCGAGGAGTACTGACAGTTCCGATGCCGAACGCAATGCTGCACGCGCGGAACGACTATTCGGTGCGGCATCTTCGAGGCGGTGACGTCGTGCCGCGATCAACGCGAACTCGACAGCGACGAAGAACGCACTGGCAGCAATCAATCCGACAGTAACGAGAACGACAACCCACGGATTACTCATCGCCGGTCTCCTCGTCCTTCAGAACTGTCTTCCGCTTCTTCCTCGTCCACCCGCACATGCAGTGACGACGGCACATGCTTACCGATCTCGAGAACTTCAGCGACCAGCACGCGCAGCGGCGCGTCACCGTTGCCGACGAGTTCTGCTGTGTCCGGCGGCAATTCGATCCGCACCACCGTGCCCACCTCAGGTAGTCCGCCGTAACGGGTGATTACCAATCCAGCGAGGGTTTCCGCGTCGACCTCCGGCAGTTTGTATTCGAGGGTGCGTTCAACCTCGTCAAGATGCACATCGCCGGGGATCGTCCAGCCTTCATCGGCCGAGCCGGTGACGTCTTCGGTGGCATCCGGGTCGTGCTCGTCCGCGATTTCACCAACCAGCTCTTCCGCGATGTCCTCTACGGTGACGACGCCAGCGAATCCGCCGTATTCGTCAACGACGAGGGCCATTTCGTCCTGCGCCTCACCTAGGCGAGTCAAGACCTCGACTAGGGACAGCGACGCCGGGACGATGACCGCGGCGCGAGCGCGCGAGCGAGCCGTGCCGGCGACGTCCGCGCCCAAAAGGTCGTGGAGGTGAATAACGCCGAGCAGGTCGTCAACGGTTTCACCGACCACCGGATAGCGGGTGTGACCGGTGCTCATCAGCTCAAGCACTTCCGACACCGGCTGCGAACCGGGGACCGTATCGACCCGTGAACGCGCGATCATCGCGTGCTCGGCGGTACGGGTCGGAAAATCCAGGACACGATCGAGCAGCGTCGACAGTTCGGTAGGAAGCTCACCGGTATCGCGGGACTCGGCAACGATGTGCTCAAGGTCGCGGGCCGTCGCCGAATGTTCGACGTCGTGGACCGGCTCGATACGCAGTGCACGCAGCAGCAGGTTCGACGACTGGTCGAACAACCAAATCAACCAACCAAACAGCTTCAGGTACAGCGTCGTCGACAGGGCCAGACGGCGCGCGACAGGTTCGGGACGGGCGATAGCGAGGTTCTTCGGGAACAGCTCACCGAAAAGCATCTGCACCAGCGTGGAGAAGGCGACCGCCAAGATGGCGCCGACCGCGATGCCGACAGCCGTGGGGATGCCGACGCCGCCCATGAGTTCGCCGAGACCGCGGCCAATCAGGGGTTCAGCGACATAACCGACGAGAAGGCCGGTGACCGTGATGCCCAGTTGGGCGCCGGACAGCATGAAGGACGTGCGTTTGGTGACTTCCAGGGCTCGGGCAGCTCCTGCGTCGCCGTCTGCGGCGCGGGCTTTGAGCCGGGAGCGGTCCACCGACATGTACGCGAATTCTTGCGCAACGAAGTAGCCGGTAAGTGCGGTAATCGCGAGGACCACGAACAGACCGAAAAGAATGCTGACGGCGGTCATCGATTCACCGCCTGGGGGAGCCGGGACGGCCCAGGATATTCAGGTTCGGGTTCCGGTTCAGGCTCCGGGTCGGGGTCTGGCTCAGGTGATGTGCGCGGTGCGCTCGTCATCGCTCTCTCTTGGTCTGGGAACAGGTATGAAGCTAACAGTATGCGGCTAACAATAGGACGAACAGTGCGTCGGTGTAGTTCCTAACGTGAGACAACACACCACAGCAATTCTCGATCCAGCAGGTCAACGCGATTTATTCCGTTGCGTAGGGGTGTCGTGATTGCGTGGTTTGTAGTCTCGTGGGTGCTAGCCGTGTTCGTGAAACCGTCTCCGACGAAAGGAACTGCCAGTCTCATGAGTTCATCCCTGTCACGTAAGCGCGCGTTGACGAAGATCCTTGCTACCGGTGCTCTGTCCACTGCCCTCGTGTTGAGCGCAGCAGCCTGTAGCGATTCGGATGAGACGACGACAACAACGACCACGTCGGCTGCTGACGCTGCGCATGATCATGACGCGAGCAGCGATGTCGCGCACAACGACGCGGATATCGCATTCGCGCAGGGGATGCTGCCGCACCATGAGCAGGCGATCGTGATGAGCGACATCATTTTGGCGAAGGCCGATATTGATCCGCGGGTGATTGCGTTGGCGCAGCAGATCAAGGCCGCGCAGGGTCCGGAGATCGACACCTTGCACGAGTGGATGACGGCGTGGGGTGTTCCCGGTGAGGAGCACGACCACGGCGGGCATGGACGTGATGAAGGCGAGAGCTACGAGGATTACGGTAACCGCCTTGAAGAGCACTACGAGCGGCGCGGAAATGAGTACGAGCAGCAGTACGACGGCGGTTCAGCTCCTTCAGGTCACGACATGCCTGGCATGTTGAGTGACGAGGACCTTCAGGAGCTGCGTGACGCGGAGGGTGTTGATGCGTCTCGCCTGTTCCTGACGCAGATGATTGCGCACCATGAGGGTGCTGTGGAGATGGCGCAGACGGAGATTCAGGACGGCCAGAACCCGGATGCGGTCGAGATGGCCCGCTCCATTGTGTCGAGCCAGCAGGCCGAGATCGACGAAATGCAGGACATCCTCAACGATTTGTGATGACGCTATTCCGCCGGCGCCTCGGGTTTCCGGGGCGCCGGCGGGGGTTGGCAACATCAACCATCGACCCCATCCCACCACCCCCGGCTAACCTCGCGGTATGCGTCCCACAGCCCTCATTACTGGAGCGAGTCGCGGCCTGGGGGCTGCGATCGCTCGCGAACTTGCCCCCACCCACGATCTGATCCTCGGGGCCCGCACACCCGAATCACTCACCGAGATCACCGCGGAAATCCCCAGCGCACAGCCCTGGCCAGTGGCCCTCACCGACCCCGATGCCCTCGCTGAAGCCACCGCATCCATCGACCGGCTCGATGTCCTCGTCCACAACGCAGGCGTCGCAGAACTCGGCACCATCGCCGAATCAGGCGTCGACCAGTGGCGACGCACCTTCGAGACCAACGTGTTCGCCGTCGCCGACCTCACCCGACTACTACTGCCCGCGCTGCGCGCCGCTAGCGGGCACATCGTCCTCATCAACTCGGGCGCAGGCCTACGCGCCAACCCAGGATGGGGCTCCTACGCCGCCAGCAAATTCGCCCTCCGCGCCTTCGGTGACGCCCTACGCGGCGAAGAACCAACCCTGCGAGTGACCTCGATCCACCCCGGAAGGATCGATACCGACATGCAACGTGCAATCGTCGCCCACGAAGGTGACGACTACCGACCCGAACGCTATTTAACGGCATCGACCGTGGCCAGGGCGGTGCGGACCGCCATCGAAACCCCCGCAGGCGCCCACCCCGTCGAAATTGTGCTGCGAGTCCGTTGACACAGTTCGACAAGATTTTCTGGGTTTGGGCACAAAAACACCCTTCGATGCGTTGTCATGCTAAACGAGCACGTCATCAACCAAACGAGTGCACGTAACCAACCAAACGAGCGACGGCAGGCGCAGCCCAACGGCCTGCACGGGCTCTACGAAATCGAGCCCAGCCTTGAGCTGATCACAGTGAGGAGGAGGAGATCACATGCCTACTGACTACGACGCACCACGCACCACAGTTGAGGACGAAATCAGCGAGGATTCCCTCGAAGCATTGAAGGTTCGCCGCACCGAGGCGCAATCAGCAACTGCTGACGTTGAGGAAACCGACGTTGTTGAGTCCTTCGAACTGCCCGGCGCCGATCTCTCCGGTGAAGAACTGACAGTCAAGGTGCTCCCCAAACAGGCCGACGAGTTCACCTGTACCAGCTGCTTCCTCGTCCAGCACCGCACCAACCTTGCCAGTGAGAAAGAAATGATCTGCAAGGACTGCGCCTGATCTAGCGACTCCTCGCTGACACAACGCGCCTCTCCTGTTACAGGAGTGGCGCGTTGTGCATGTTTTTCCACACCTGTGGAGAAACCTTGGGATAGAGGAAAATCCGCGCGAACGGCAACCCGCGTTCATCATGGCGACGACGAAAGTTCGCTTGACACCGCCACTCCCACACGTCGCATGCGGGCGCGCATTACTGTCGAGAAGATGAGTGAGTCTGATTCGGCTACCGCTTCTGAATTGACTACGGCCATCGGCAAAGTGGCGCGACGCGAACTGGCCGTGCACGGCTACGTCACCTACGCCGATCTGACGGGCACATCCGAGAAGCAGCTCCTCGCGATTCATGGCGTCGGGCCCAAAGCGATCCGCATCCTTCGGGAAGAATTGGCCTCCCGCCAGTTGTCGTTCCGCGCTACGGTCGAGTGATGGGACTTGATGTCACCCGGACGGTCCCGGCGCCTCGGGACGCCGTATTTGCCTGGCACAGTCGGCCGGGCGCCTTGACGCGGCTCGCTCCACCCTGGCTGCCTATGCGGCCGATCGTCGAAGCGTCCTCGCTCGCTGATGGACAGGCGATTCTTTCTCTACCTGCACGTATGAGGTGGGTCGCTCAGCATGACCCCGACTATTTCGAGCCCGGGCACCAATTTTCTGACTACTGCGCATCCAGCCCACTCAAACAGCTGACGCGCTGGCGGCACACGCACACCTTCACTGACGCTTCACCTGGTCATACGTTGGTTCACGACCACGTGCAGACCCGCATTCCTGGACGATTTCTCGACGCCACGTTCCGCTACCGGCACCGTCAACTTGTCGACGATCTCGCCGACCATGAGTGGGCGCGCCACTATCAGCCGAAGCCGCTGACCGTCGCGATGACCGGCAGCTCCGGCATGGTGGGTACGGCGCTGCGCGCGTTCCTCACCACCGGCGGTCACCGGGTGATTCGCCTGGTCCGAGGCACAGCCCAGTCTGAGGACGAACGGACCTGGAACCCGGATGCGCCCGATCTGGAGTTGCTGCGCGGCGTCGACGGCGTCGTCCATTTGGCGGGTGCGTCCATCGCGGGCCGTTTCACTGGCGAGCACAAAGCGAAAATCCGGTCCAGCCGCATCGGACCGACCGGCCTACTCGCACAGGTGGCCGCAGATACCGCCAGCGTGAGGACGTTTGTGTGCGCGTCAGCGATCGGTTTTTATGGCGCGGACTGCGGCGATAGCCTCCTCGACGAATCGTCGCCACGCGGCACTGGTTTTCTCGCTGACACCGTCTATGACTGGGAATCCGATACCGACCCGGCCACGATGGGCGGGGTGCGCGTGGTCAACGTGCGGACGGGGATCGTGCAATCCACGCAGGGTGGTGTGCTGCAACTTCAGCGGCCACTGTTCGAGATCGGTGCAGGTGGACGCCTCGGCAGCGGAAAACAGTGGTTGTCGTGGATTGACATCAACGACCTGGTCGGGATCTACCACCGGGCGCTGATCGACACCGAACTCGTTGGACCAGTCAACGCTGTCGCCCCCGATGCCGTCCGCAACAGCGACTACACGCGCGTCTTGGCATCGGTGCTGCGGCGACCAGCAGTCATCCCAGTACCGCCCCTGGGGCCGCGGCTGCTGCTCGGCAAGGAAGGCGCACGCGAACTGGCGCTCGCCAGTCAACGCGTCGTGCCCGCAAAGCTGGACGGCCGTGGACACCAATTCCGGTTCCCCGACCTCGAAGAATGTTTGCGGCACCAGACGGGCCGGTTGCTTACCGGCTAAAACCACGGGGCCAGCGTGCACCCTAGAGTGGCGGGCATGAGCGATGAAGAGTTCAGTGCACCGGTCCAGGCGGGGCTGCGGGTGCGACGCGAAGTCATGTCCGACGCGTTCGTCGACCGCGCCCTCGATCGGACCCGCGGCACAGACAGCCAGGTCATGCAGGAATTTGTGACCGAGCATGTGTGGGATGCGGTCTGGAATCGGCCCGGTTTGGATCGACGTAGCCGCAGCCTGCTCAACCTCGGCATGCTCATTGCGCTACGGGCACACGGTGAGCTCCGTGGTCATGTGCGCGGCGCCCTCACCAACGGGCTGACCCGCACCGAAATCGTTGAAGCTGTCATCCAGGCCAGCGCTTACTGCGGGGCGCCCGCCGGATTGTCCGCGATGACAGTGGTCCAGGAAGTCTTCGACGACCTCGATGCCCAGGCCGACAGCTAGCAGCACTCAGCGCAAATGCGCCAGTACCTGCTGTGCGGCATTGGCGTGCCCGGTCTGATTGGGGTGGAGCGGCGCGGCAATCGTCGACGGGATCGGTCCTTCTAGCCACCGATCAGCGCCCACCGCGCACGCGTCGTGGCCGACGGTGGATTCACGAAGACTCACGTACTCCGCGCCCGCCGCGGTGACGGTAGTGCGCATGACGTCGTTGATCTGGTCGATCCGCGCCTGGATGTAGTCGGCGTCGCGCGCCCACATCGGCTGCATCGGGTAGCAGCCACCGGGGCGGATCGCGGTCGGATACCCAACGAAGACAATCCGGGCGTGCGGGGAACGTTCCCGGATTTCGTGGACGATCTGCGTGTAGCGCGGGGCGAACGCCACGATTTTCTCACTGTAGAGATCGCCGCCGTGCGCAGTGGCGGTGTCAGCGCAGGAACGCGTGCCGGGTGTGCCTTCGGGGAGGAAGTTGATGCAGGACTCACCCAGGCTGAGCAGGCCCATGTCGTTGCCGCCGATACCGACCGTCACCAGATCTGTGTGCGGTGTTAGCGCGTTGTATTGCGGTTGCTCACCGCTGGTGAAGCTCGCCGTCTTGGCGCCGCCGCACGTTTCGTCGTCAAAGCTGACGGCACCCAACTCTTGCGCGACTAGGTGCGGGTAGTTGAGCAGCGACGGGGTGCAGCGCGGCGTCGATCCCTGTTCCAGGTCGAGCGGCAAGATTGGGATGCCGTTGCTAAATGAATCACCCAGCGCCACATAGTGGTGGGGCACAGTAGAACCCGGTGGGGCCGAAGGCGTCGCAACTGTGAAGCCCCCGGCCGAGACTGGTCCGGCAGCGACAAGAGCTGCGACAAACGCTACGCCTGTAACTACAAGAGTGCGACGTCTCATACGGTGAGTATCGAACCCACAGCGTGATCCTCGTGGCGTTTCACAAAAATTGCCCTGCCGGTGGGCACAACCCACCGGCAGGGCAATAGTTACGAACAGCTAGAGGACGACGTTGACCATCTTGCCGGGCACAACGATGACCTTGCGCGGAGCATTACCACCGAGCAGTTCCACGATCTTTTCGTCTGCGAGAGCGATCTTTTCGACATCTTCACGCGCAGCATCGGTCGCCACCTGGATGCGGCTGCGGACCTTGCCGTTGACCTGAATCGGGTACTCGACGGTCTCGTCGACCAACCACTTGTCGTCGGCCTGCGGGAAGGGGCCGTGCGCCAGCGAGCCGCTGTGGCCCAGGCGCTCCCACAGCTCTTCCGCAAGGTGCGGGGCGAGCGGGGCCACCATCAACACCAGCGGTTCGACGGCTGCGCGCGGCGCACCGTCCGGGTAGGTCTTGGTCAAGAAGTTGGTGTACTCAATGAGTTTCGCGACCGCGGTGTTATCGCGCAGACCCGCGTAGTCATCACGCACACCAGCAACTGCCTTGTTGACTGCACGCAGGGTGTCTTCGGACAGCTCATCCCCGGTGACCCGCAGGGCGCCGGTTTCCTCGTCAACGACGAGGCGCCACAGCCGCTGCAGGAAGCGCTGCGCACCCACAACGTCCTTGGTTGCCCAGGGGCGTGAGGTGTCGAGCGGACCCATCGACATTTCGTAGACACGCAGGGTGTCAGCGCCGAATTCTTCGCAAATATCGTCTGGCGCAACAGCATTCTTTAGGCTCTTGCCCATCTTGCCGTATTCGCGGCGCACCTCAATGTCGCCGTGGAAGAACTTGCCGTCCTTCTCCACAACCTCGTCAGCGTTGACGTACACCCCACGCGGATCGGTGTAGGCGAACGCCTGGATGTAGCCCTGGTTGTACAGGCGACGGTACGGCTCACTGGAGCTGACGTAGCCGAGATCGAACAGCACCTTGTGCCAAAAGCGTGAGTACAGCAGGTGCAGCACAGCATGTTCGACGCCGCCGACATACAGGTCGACGCCGCCGGGATCGTTGGAGCCGTGAATATCTGGGCGCGGACCCGTCCAGTAACGCTCGTTCTCAATGTCGCAGAACGCATCCCGGTTGGTGGGGTCGATGTAGCGCAGCTGGTACCAGGAGCTTCCTGCCCACTGCGGCATGACGTTGATATCGCGCGTGTAGTGCTGGAGGCCGTCGCCCAGGTCGAGTTCGAGGTTGACCCATTCGGTGGCTTTTGCCAGCGGCGGCGACGGCTCAGAACCTGCGTCATCGGCGTCGAAGGACACCGGCGCGTAGTCGTCGACATCCGGAAGCTCAACGGGCAGAGCACTTTCCGGCAGAGCGTGGGCGTTTCCGTCAGCGTCGTAGACGATGGGGAAAGGCTCGCCCCAATAGCGCTGACGAGCGAAGAGTCAGTCGCGCAGTTTGTACTGGATGGTGCCGATTCCGGCGCCGTCAGCTTCAAGCTTGGCGATGATCGCCGCCTTCGCATCGGCGACATTCTTGCCGTCGAGGAAACCTGAGTTCACCAGCTCACCGTCGCCGGTGTAGGCGGCTTCGGTGATGTCGCCGCCGGAAATCACTTCGCGCACATCGAGGCCGAAAGCGCGCGCAAATTCCCAGTCACGCTGATCGTGGCCGGGGACCGCCATGATCGCGCCGGTGCCGTAACCGGTCAGAACGTAGTCGGCGATAAAGACCGGTACCTGCTGCTGGTTGACCGGGTTGACCGCGTACACACCGAGGAAGACGCCGGTCTTCTCTTTATTTTCCTGACGCTCAAGATCAGACTTGGCGGCAATAGCGCTGCGGTAGGCGGCGACAGCCTCGCGTGGTGTCGCGGCGCCGCCCGTCCACCGCTCATCAACGCCGTCGGGCCACACGTCCGCGACGATCTGGTCCACCAGCTCGTGTTCGGGAGCAAGGGTGACGTAGGTGGCACCGAACAGCGTGTCGGGGCGGGTGGTGAATACCTCAATCGAGGTCTCGCCGGGCGCTGCGAACGCAACCTGCGCACCGTAAGAGCGTCCAATCCAGTTGCACTGCATGGACTTAACCTTCTCGGGCCAGTCCAGGTATTCGAGGTCGTCAACGAGACGGTCGGAGTATGCGGTGATCCGCATCATCCACTGCTTGAGCTGCTTACGGAACACGGGGAAGTTGCCGCGCTCACTGCGGCCGTCCGCCGTCACCTCTTCGTTAGCGAGAACGGTACCGAGGCCTGGGCACCAGTTGACTACCGAATTCGACTGGTAGACAAGACGGTAGGAGTCGATCAGTGCGCCGCGCTCAGACGTCGACAGCTCATCCCAGGTGCGATCGCCCGGAACTTCACGGGTACCGGCAGCGAACTCGGCTTCCAGCTCGGTGATGCGGCGAGCCTTCTTCTGCTCCGGATCGAACCAGGCGCCATAGATCTGCAGGAAGATCCACTGCGTCCAGTGGTAGTAGTCGACATCGGTGGTGGCGAAGCTGCGACGCTGATCGTGCCCGAGACCAAGCCGACGCAGCTGACGCTGCATGTTCGCGATGTTCGCTTCGGTCGTCGCGGCCGGGTGCGTGCCCGTCTGCACCGCGT
>JAAYXN010000268.1 GCA_012515885.1 Rhodococcus sp. (in: high G+C Gram-positive bacteria) | reverse complement strand
GCGGGGCGAAAAGATCAGCGCCGCCCGCAAACGTCCGATCGCACCCGCTGCAACAGTTCTACCGCCGGCGCGGGGCGGTGCTGCTGGGCAGCTGCCTGGCCGCGCCCGGAAAATGGCCGTCAATCGTTGTTGAGCCAGCCCGAGATAAACTCCTGGACGCCCGCGCGAAAGCCGTCCAGCGAGGCGTCGGGCAGCAGGTCGCCGCGATCGGCTCGGAGTATCGACACGGCGAGCATCCGGTGCTGTTGCCAGTCGCTGAGGGTGAACTGGCGTGTGTCGACATAAATGTCCGACAAGTTGTTGTGCACTTTGGGGACAACGAAGATGCCGTCTTTGCCGCGGACGATGTGGTAGTGCATCGCCACCCCGAGCAGGGTGGCACCGACGATCATCCCAAAGAAAAAACTGCCTACCCGGCCCATCGTTCACCTCCGTTGTCGCAGAAACAGCTTCCTGAGGGCGGTCTGAGAGAAACGCATCGCTGCGTCCGTGTGGCTCCCCGCCAGTGCCGCACTCATCCTGTGATCAACTGATTGTCCCGGAGTCCTACCGCGGTTCTAGTCGTTCGGCGGGGCAAATCACAAGGCCACCCTGTTCAGAGCCACCGCAGTGGCCGAAAATCGGAGTCGGCCCGCGGGGTGCTTGCGGGCGCCCCTACCTCCAGGAATGACGTCATGGTTTTTGTAAACGCACGCGCCGTTCGAGACAAACTGCTATTCGGTTTTTGCATGCTGATCCTTCCCGCCGTCGCCCCGCCCGCCTCCACCGGCGACGAGGGCATGTACCTCTTCAACGAATTGCCGACGGAACTGCTGAAGCAACGGTATGATTTTGAAATCGACCAAGCTTGGGCCGACCACCTGCGGCTCTCCTCGGTGCGATTCAATAGCGGTGGCTCTGGATCGTTCATTTCCAGCGATGGGCTGGTGTTGACCAACCATCACGTCGCTGCCGATACGTTGCACAAGTTGAGTTCGGCCGACCGCGACCTGATCAAAGACGGCTACCTGGCGAAAACTTTGGACGAGGAACTCCGCGCGCCCGACCTGGAACTCAATCAACTCGTGTCGATCGAAGACGTCACCGAGCGCGTCAATGCCGCGGTCGCAGCGGGGGCCGACGCCGAGACGGCGCTCAAGCAGCGGCGGGCGGTGATGTCGACCATCGAACAAGAATCGACCGAGCAGACCGGCTTGCGGAGCGACGTGATCACGCTGTTCGGCGGAGCACGCTACCATCTCTATCGCTACCGCAAGTACACCGATGTGCGGTTGGTGTGGGCACCGGAAACCGCCGCAGCCTTCTTCGGTGGCGACGCGGACAATTTTGAATACCCGCGCTACAACCTCGATGCGACGATCATGCGGGTGTACGAAGATGGCAAGCCGGCCCAGCTCGAGCACTTCCTGGCTTGGAGCGATGAACCGCTCCAAGAGAACGATCTGGTGTTCGTTTCCGGCCACCCGGGACGTACCCAGCGGATTTTCACCACCGACGCGCTGGTGTACCTGCGCGACACGCGGCTCCCCTACTTGCTCGATTTCCTGCG